>NZ_JBBHLB010000013.1:0-89083 GCF_037572415.1 Flavonifractor porci | reverse complement strand
AAAAACACTTCTCAGCCCGCAAGCGTGCGCGCTTTGCGTGTGCGACGCAGCGGGCTGCATTCCCTCGAAAAAATGCTTGCATTTTTGAGAAGCGTGTCGAGCTTTCTCGACACGCTGAGAGAGGGCCGCCCCGGCAGGGGCGGCCCTCTCTTTCGCGCCTGATGGCTACCCCCGGCTGGCCACCTTGGGGGCGCTCACCCGCTTACCCGGTTTATGGCTGCGGCGAAAGGTCTTGACCGCCTCGCACACCACCACCGGCGTCACCGCCAGACCGGCCACCACGCCCCAGGCCCGGGGGGACAGGGACACGGTGGAAAATACGGTTTGCAGCGGGGGCACCAGCAGCACCGCCAGCTGCATGGCAAGGCCGATGAGGAAGGCCTTGTTCATAGCCGGGTTGGAAGTTACCCCCAGCCGGAGGAGGGAGGCCTCCTCGCTGCGCACGTCAAAGGCGTGGAAGAGCTGACACAAGGTCAGGGTAGCGAAGGCCATGGTGTTGCCCGCCGCCAGAGAGCAGCCCGGCAGCATCCAGGCCCCCAGCACATAGGCCGCCAGGGTGAGGGCCCCCACCATCACCCCCTGCCAGGCCAGCCGGAAGGCAAAGCCGTGGGCAAAGAGGGACTCCCCCGCCTGCCGGGGCGGCCGGTCCATCACCCCCGGCTCCACCGGCTCCACCCCCAGCGCCAGAGCGGGCAGGGAGTCGGTGACCAGATTGAGCCACAGCAGCTGCACCGGGGCCAGAGGCATCTCGGGAAACCGAAACAGGGTGGCCAGGGCAATGGTCAAGATCTCCCCGATGTTGCAGGAGAGCAGGTAGTGAATGGCCTTTTTGATGTTGGCGTAGATGCCTCTCCCCTCCTCCACCGCCGAGACGATGGTGGCGAAGTTGTCGTCGGTAAGGATCATGTCGGCCGCTCCCCGGGCCACATCGGTGCCCCCCTTGCCCATGGCGCAGCCGATGTCGGCGGCCTTGAGGGCGGGGGCGTCGTTGGTGCCGTCGCCGGTCATGGCCACCACCTTCCCCCTGGCCTGCCAGGCCTGGACGATGCGCAGCTTGTGCTCCGGCGACACCCGGGCGTACACGGCAAATTTGTCCACTTCCTCCTCCAGCGCCTGCTGGGGCAGAAAGTCCAGGTCCTCCCCGGTGAGGGCACGGTCCCCCTCCCGGCAGATGCCCAGCTCTTTGGCCACCGCCACGGCGGTGAGCTTGTGGTCGCCGGTGATCATCACCGGCCGCACTCCCGCCCTGTAGCACTGGTCCACCGCCCGGCGCACCTCCGGCCGGGGCGGGTCCATCATGCCCAGCAGCCCCACAAAGGTGAGGCCTTTCTCCAGGCTGTCGCTGTCCAGGCTGTGGGGCAGCCCCTCTATATCCTTGTAGGCCATCCCCAGCACCCGCAAAGCCTTGCCCGCCATGGCCTCGTTGCGCCCGGTGATCCGCCGCAGGGCGCTCTCGGTCAGCCGGCACCGGCGGGCCAGCACGTCGGGAGCCCCCTTCACCATCACCCGGTATCCCCCGCCCGGCTTGCTATGTACGGTGGTCATGAGTTTTCGTTCGGAATCAAATGGAATTTCCCCTTTTCTGGGCCACTCCTCCTCCAATTTGTTTTTATCCAGTCCGGCCCGTGCCGCCGCTTCCACCAGAGCCGCCTCGGTGGGATCGCCGGTACACACCGGGGTTTTCCCCTTCCAGCTCAGCTCGGCGTCGCCGCTCAGAGTGCCGATGGTGAGGGCCAGATCCCGCTCCCCCTGGGAGGGCGTCCAGATGTCCACCACCGTCATTTTATTCTGGGTCAGGGTGCCCGTTTTGTCGGAGCAGATCACCCCGGCGCACCCCAAAGTTTCCACCGCCGGCAGCTTTTTGACTATGGCCCGCCGCTTGGCCATACGGCTTACACCCAGCGCCAGCACAATGGAAATGATGGCGGGCAGGCCCTCGGGGATGGCGGCCACCGCCAGAGATACGGCGGTGAGGAACATTTCCAGCAGATTCCGCCCCTGGAGCAGCCCCACCCCAAACATCACCGCGCACACGCACAGGCACAGGAAGGACAGGGTCTTGGAAATCTCCCCCATCTTTTTCTGTAAAGGTGTTTCACTTTCCCCTTTATCCATCAGGAGACCGGCGATATGACCCACCTCGGTATCCATTCCGGTGGCGGCCACCAGACAGGTGGCCCGGCCCCGGGTGACCACCGTGGCGGAGAGGAGCATATTGCGCCGTTCTGCCAGAGGGGTGTCGGCGGGCAGGGGTCCCAGGGCCCCCTTGTTGACCGGGGCGGACTCGCCGGTCATGGCGGATTCGTCAGCCTGGAGTCCTACCGCCTCCAGGATGCGGCAATCGGCGGGCACCAGGTCCCCCGCCTCCAGGCGGATCACGTCGCCGGGCACCAGCTTGTCCGCCTCCACCCGGGTCAGCACCCCGTCCCGCAGAGCGTGGGCCACCGGGGCCGACATCTGGCTCAGGGCCTCCAGCGCCTTGCGGGCGCTGTCCTCCTGGGACAGAGAGATAATTGCGTTTACCGCCACAATGCCCAAAATAATAGCGGCGTCCAGCCAGTCCTCTCCCCCGCTGGCCCACAGGGACAGGACCGCCGCCGCCAGCAGCACCAAAATCATGGGGTCCTTCAGCTGGCCCAGCAGCCGGGCCAGGAAGGACTTGTCCTTCTTGTGGGCCAGCTTGTTGGGGCCGTGAGCCACCAGCCGCCGGGCGGCCTCCGCCCCGGTCAGTCCGCCCTGATTGCTTCTCAATTCCTCCAGCGCCTGTTTGGCGCTGCACGCATACCACTGTGTCATGGTGACCGCTCCTCGCCTGTTTGTTTTCCATCTTTTGGATACAGTATAGCAGGCCTGTCCCCCGGAATTGGGGGAAAGCTGGCGGGGCGGGCAGACAAAAAGCGGCCCCCGCGTAACGCGGGGGCCGCAAAGGCTTACTGGGTGATCTGCCAATAGGGGAACTGGAAAAACAAATTCTGCTGGGTGGGGGTCATGCCGGAAACTGCGTTCCACTGGGTGAGCACCGACCAGTTTTTGAAGCAGAGTACCCCAAAGGGGGGCTCCTCCGCCAGCCGGGCAAAGAGCTGCCGGGCGCCGAGATCCCGGCTCTGTCCGCTGGTGGCCCGATAGCTCTGGAGCAGCTGTGCGGCCTGAGGGTCGCTGTAGCCCCCGTAGTTGAGGGCGCCCCCGGCGGCGATCAGGGGGGTGAGGTCAAAGTCGGCGGTAAGCCGCACCTCCCCCAGATAGAGGTCAAAATCTCCCTTCTGGAGGGCGGAGACATAGGCGTCCCAGTCCAGCTTGGTGAGGGTGGCGTGGATACCCAGATCGTTGAGGCCGTTGACCAGATGCTGGGCCGCTGCCGCCCGGTCCTGATTTTCGGCAGATACCACCAGTTCCAGGCTGAGGGTCTGCCGTCCGTTGACCCAGCCGCTGCCGGTATTGGTCCAGCCCGCGGCGGTAAGGGCCTCGTCCACCGCCTGGGAGGAGTAGCTGAGGGCGGACGCCTGATCCTCATGATAGAGGGCGGTGCCGGGGTGGACCGGCAGGGCGGCGGGCTGGGCGTGGCGGGAGAAGATGGCAGTGGATACCGACTCCCGGTCAAAGGCCCGCAGCAGGGCACGCCGCACCCCAGCGTCCCTGCAGGGGCCGCTGAGGGTGTTGAAGCCCACATACACCATGGTGGAGGTGGGGTAATCCAGGGTATCAAAGGAGCCGGAGAAGCCCAGGGCATTGGTGGCGGTCAGGTCGGTGGATACCAGAGAAATGTCCTTGGTATCAAAGGCGTGGATCAAATCGTCGGCCTCCTGAATGGCCCGCAGGGGAATGGTATCCAGGGGCAGCTGCTCCCCCTGCCACCAGCGGCTGTTGATGGTGAGGGACAGCTCACTTCCGCTGCCGGAGAGCACATAGGGCCCGGTGCCCAGGGGGGTGCCCCCGGTCTCCTTGACGATGGGGATATCCAGCAGAGCGGGCAGAGAGGCATTGGCCCGGCTGAGGGCCACGGTCACCGTTCCCTGTCCCGCTGTAATGGCGCCGATATCGGTAAACCGGGCGGAATAGAGGGGGCTGGTACGGGCGCTCTCCAGGGAGGAGACCACCTCCGCCGAGGTGAGGGGGCTCCCGTCGGAGAAGGTGACGCCGGAGCGCAGGGTAAAGGTCCAGGTCAGCCCGTCCTCCGAGGTGGTGTAGCGGTCGCACAGCACCTGGCTGACCTCAAACTGCTGATCCAGGGCAAAGAGCCCCTCATACATCAGCCCGCCCAGAGACAGGTTGGTACGGTTGCTGCCGGTGATGGGGTGGAATCCGGCCTGAGGATAGCAGGCCAGGGTAAATTCCGCTCCCTCAGGGGCAGGGGTGGCGCTGGCGGCAGGCTCCGGCGTGGGGGTGGTCTCCGGCTCCGGACCTCCGGTACAGCCCGTCAAGACCAGGCAGAGGGCGGCCCCCAAAGCCGCCAAAAACCGTCGTGTTCGTTTGTTCAAGGGCAGCCCCTCCTGTCTGTAAGTGCCGTATAAAACACACCGTTCCGGGAATTCACTTCCCGGAACGGTACCACTGCTTGCCCGCACTGGCGGGCAACCGTCTCCCCCGTGGGGAGGCGAGGGGGGTATCAAAACCGTTGTGCCGCAAGGCGGCGCGGCGGTTTTGTATCTAGGGGGGAATATATTCCCCCCTAGACGATTGCGATCATAGCAGCCTGGCTGCCCCGCTCCCCGTGGGTAAAGCGATGGGACCAGTACTTGTCGTGGAGGCAGGCGGTGCAGTCGCCGGACACGGCAATATGCTCAGGGTCCAGGCCCACGCTCTCCAACCGTTTGGCGTTGAGAGCCTTCAGATCCACATGGAACTTGCCGGTGGGCAGCACCTGGATGCAGTGGAGCGCGGAGGCGCCCATGGCCTCGGTCATGGCATTGGGCACGTCCTCGTGGGTCTCGAAGCAGCACTTGGAAATGCCGGGGCCGATGGCGGCCAGAATGTCCAGCCGGTCACAGCCGTAGCAATCCACCATCCGCTCCACCGCCTTGGCGGCAATGCCCAGAGCGGTACCCCGCCAACCGGCGTGGACCGCCCCCACCACCCGGCGCACCGGATCGTAGAGCAGGATGGGCAGGCAGTCGGCGGTAAAGACAGTAAGCACCACGCCGGGGATGTCGGTGACCAGGCCGTCGGCCTGCCAGGGCTCCGGCTCGTCCAGACCAATGCCCAGGTCGGCGGTGGTGACGGAACGCACCGTATCCCCATGGACCTGGCTGGCGCACACCACGCCCTTCACATCGGCTCCGATGGCGGCGCAGAACCGGCGGTAGTTCTCCGCCACTCTGGCCGGATCGTCTCCCCGGGTCATGCTCAGGTTGAGGGAGTCGTAGATTCCCTCCGACACCCCGCCCAGCCGGGTGGAAAAGCCGTGGACCGCCCCGCCGGCGGCCTCAACGCCGTCAGAGGCCAGGTACACCAGACCATTTTTGTTGTGTTCAATGATGTTCATATGGTCTCCTTTATCCAGGGCGGGCGGTCCGGAGGCCCGCCCCTACGGGTTTCCGTAGGGGGCGGCGTCCCCGACGCCCCGCTTCTGGGACCAGGCTGCTTTTAGTCCTCTTCGTGCATCCCGCAGCACTTCTTGTACTTCTTGCCGCTGCCGCAGGGGCAGGGATCGTTGCGGCCCACCTTCTGGCCCTTCTTGACGGGCTGCTTCTTCACAGTGCCGTCGCTGCCGGCGCTCTCACCGGTGACCTTGGCCACCCGCTCGCGCTTGACGGTGGAGCCCACCTGCACCCGGGCCAGGAAGATCCGGCGCAGAGTCTCCTCCTGGATGGCGGCGATCATGCGCTCGAACATCTCGTAGCCCTCGCGCTTGTACTCCACCACGGGGTCGTTCTGGCCGTAAGCCCGCAGGCCGATGCCCTGACGCAGCTCCTGCATGGCGTCGATGTTGTCCATCCAGTACTCGTCCACCACCCGGAGCATCATCACCCGCTCCAGCTCACGCATGAGGGGCTCGCCCAGCTCGGCTTCCTTCTTGCTGTAGACCTCGGTGGCCTTCCGGAGGAGCAGCTGCTCCAGGGCGTCCACGTCGTACTTCTGCAGCTCCTCGTCGTCGAACTTGTAGTCCTCGGGGGTAAGGAACAGGCCCCGGAACTGGGCGCACACCTCCCGCCAGTTCTCGGCGTCCATGTGCTTGAGCTCGCCCATGTGGGCCGCCACCTCGTTGGAGATGACGGTGGACAACATGGTCTGAACGGCCTCCTTCAGGTTCTCGCCGTCCAGCACCTTCCGGCGCTGCTCATAGATGACCTTACGCTGGGTGTTCATCACGTCGTCGTACTCCAGCACCGTCTTACGGGTCTGGAAGTTCCGGGACTCCACCTGCTTCTGGGCGTTCTCAATGACATTGGAGAGCATCTTGGAGTCCAGGGGCATATCCTCGTCCACCCCCAGCTTATCCATCATGCCCATGACCCGCTCGGAGCCGAACAGGCGCATGATGTCGTCCTGGAGAGAGAGGAAGAACCGGCTCTCGCCGGGGTCGCCCTGACGGCCGGCACGGCCCCGCAGCTGGTTGTCGATGCGGCGGGACTCGTGGCGCTCGGTGCCCAGAATGAACAGGCCGCCGGCGGCACGGACCTTCTCGGCCTCCTCCTTGATGGCGTCCTTATACTTGGCCTCGGCCTCGGTAAACATCCGGCGGGCCTCCAGGATCTCCTGGTTGTCGGTGTCGGCAAAGCCGGTGGACTCGGCGATGAGCTCGTCGCTGAGGCCGGCCTTCCGCAGCTCGGCCTTGGCCAAAAACTCGGCGTTGCCGCCCAGCAGGATATCGGTACCACGGCCGGCCATGTTGGTGGCCACGGTCACCGCCCCCAGCTTACCGGCCTGGGCCACGATCTCGGCTTCCTTCTCGTGGAACTTGGCGTTGAGCACGTTATGCTTGATGCCCTTGCGCTTGAGCATCTCGGAGATCTGCTCGGACTTCTCGATGGAAATGGTACCCACCAGCACAGGCTGGCCCTTGGCGTGGCACTCCTCGATCTGCTTGACGATGGCCCGGTACTTGCCGGCCTCGGTCTTGTACACCACATCGGGGTTGTCGATCCGGGCCAGGGGCTTGTTGGTGGGGATCTCCACAATGTCCAGGGCGTAGATGGTGCCGAACTCCTCCTCCTCAGTCATGGCGGTACCGGTCATACCGGACAGCTTGTTGTACAGGCGGAAGTAGTTCTGGAAGGTGATGGTGGCCAGGGTCTTGGACTCCCGGGCCACGGTGACGCCCTCCTTGGCCTCGATGGCCTGGTGGAGGCCCTCGTTATAGCGGCGGCCGTACATGAGGCGGCCGGTGAACTCGTCCACGATGATGACCTCGCCGTCCTTCACCACGTAGTCGATGTCCCGCTTCATCAGGCCCCGGGCCTTGATGGCCTGGTTGATGTGGTGGGACAGGGTGGTGTTCTCCGGGTCGGCCAGATTCTCGATTTGGAACTGCTGCTCGGCCTTGGCGATGCCCCGGGCGGTGAGGGTGACGGTGCGGGCCTTCTCATCCACGATGTAGTCGGCGTCCACATCGGGGTCCTCTTCCTCCTTGGTGTCCACCTTGGCCACCCGCTGGCCCTTCAGGCGGGCCACAAAGGCGTCCACAATGGTGTACAGCTGGGTGGACTTGTCACCCTGGCCGGAGATGATGAGGGGGGTGCGGGCCTCGTCGATGAGGATGGAGTCCACCTCGTCCACGATGGCGAAGGAGTGGCCCCGCTGCACCATCTCGGTGGCGTAGATGCACATATTGTCCCGCAGATAGTCAAAGCCGAACTCATTGTTGGTGCCGTAGGTGATGTCGGCGGCGTAGGAGGCCTTGCGGTCCTTGGGCTGGACGTCGTGGATCACCAGACCCACGGTGAGGCCCATAAAGCGGTAGACCTTGCCCATCCACTCGGAGTCACGCTTGGCCAGGTAGTCGTTGACGGTCACGATGTGGACACCCTCGCCGGCCAGGGCGTTGAGGTAGGCGGGCAGGGTGGCCACCAGGGTCTTGCCTTCGCCGGTCTTCATCTCGGCGATACGGCCCTGATGGAGAATGATGCCGCCGATGAGCTGTACCCGGTAGGGCTTCATACCCAGCACACGCCAGGCCGCCTCACGGCAGGCCGCAAAGGCCTCGGGCAGGATGTCGTCCAGGGTCTCGCCATTGGCCAGACGCTCTTTCAATTCAGGGGTCTTTGCCTTGAGCTGCTCATCGGTGAGCTTGGAGTACTCCTCGTCCAGGGCCTCGATCTTGTCCACGATGGGTTTGATGGCCTTGAGCTCCTTGGCGGAGCTGGTGCCGAACAGCTTTTTCAACAGTCCCATGTGTCTGATTCACCTTTCTGATCTCCACCGCGCAAAACGCGGCTGTTGACATTGATTCAGTTTCCTAGTATAGCATAACCCCTTTAAAGATAAAAGAATAAATTGTGAACAAAATCGCATTTCCCTGCTTTTCCCTGTTTCTGATCACGGCTATTATCCCATCATGCAATAAGTGTGCATTTTTGCACACCTGCCGGCGGAAAAACTATGATACACTCTTTCCAAGCCCAAAAACAGGTAGTATAATCAAAAAATAGTCAATCATTTTTTGTAAAATCATCCGTATTTTATCAGGAAGGAGGGGCGCCGTGAAAACCACAGAAGAACTGCGCAACGCGATTTGCACATCCTCCGATCCCGCCATGCTGGCAGGGTGCGCGTTCACACCGCCGGACTTCACCTTTTATTTATGCAGCCTGCTGGAGCGGCGGGGCTGGCTGGTCAAGGACGCCATCCGGGCCTGCTATCTGGAGCGGTCCTATGGCTATCAGCTCTTCAATGGCACCCGTCCTCCCACCCGTACCTTTCTGCTGCGGCTGGCCCTGGCGCTGGAGCTGGGAGAGGAGGAGGCCCAGCAGCTGCTCGCCCGCTGCGGCAAGGCCTCCCTCTATCCCCGCAGCCGGTTTGACGCGGCGGTGCTCTACGGACTGACCCATCACCTGACCCTGGAGGAGACCGACGAGCTGCTCCTCTCTCTGGGAGAAGGGGGGCTTTTGTGAGCCGCACCGATGATTTTCGTCAAGACTACAAGCAGGTGGTGGACAGTCTGTCCCTGCCCGACCGCATCGCCCTGGTCTACCGGCCGGAGGCCTGCCTGGCGGAGCGGGAGAGCCGCAGCGTGTGGCTCCTCCGCCGCCGGTGCGACGAGGCCCCCTATGCGCTCAAGATCGCCCGGGAGGGGGGCGAGGACCTGGAGGAGGAGTTCCGGCTGCTCACCCAGCTCTACCCCGCTCTGGCAGGCCGCGTGCCCCTGGCCGCCGACTGCTTCCGGCAGGAGCAGTCGGTCTATCTGGTCCGCAGCTATCTGCCCGGCCAGTCCCTGACCCGTTATCTGGACCGCACCGGCCCCTGTGACGAGGCCCACTGCCGCCAGCTGGGTGGACAGCTGGTGGAGCTGCTGGAGCGGCTCCACGGGATGGACCCGCCCATCATCCACCGGGATATCAAGCCGGACAATATCATCGTGGGATCTGACGGGGGCGTGGGGCTCATCGACTTCGGCATCGCCCGGCAGTACAAGCCCCACCGGGACAGCGACACCCGCATTATGGGCAGCTCGGTTACCGCGCCGCCGGAGCAATACGGCTTTGCCCAGACCGACGAGCGGGCCGACCTGTATGCCCTTGGCGCCACCCTGATCTGGGCCCTCACCGGCTCCTATGACCGGGGCAGTCTGGAGGAGGCCCCCGTATCCCGGCAGCTGAAGGGGGTGCTGCGCAAATGCACCGCCTTCAGTCCCGACGACCGCTATCCCACCGCTGGGGCACTGAAGGACGCCCTTGGCGGCAGGTCCCGCCGGGGGCCGGTAACGCTGGCGGCAGCGGCCTGTGCCCTGGCCCTATGCCTGGGGGTGGCCGGAGGGGCAGTCCTCCCCCGGATGCAGGCGTCCCAGCCGGTGGAATTCTCCTCCTACTGTCTGGAGCTGGCAGTGCGGGAGGAGCTGGACCGGCCCCTGGGAGAGATCACCTACGGCGATCTGGAGCAGGTGGAGCGGCTGGCTCTGCTGGGCAACGAGGTGCTGGAGGACCCCTCGTCCTATTCCTATTATATGAATGATACCACCGGTGATACCTCTCGGGGCGATGTGTCCGACCTATCCCTGCTGGCTCATATGCCCAATCTGGAGGAGGTATGGCTGTGCCGGCAGCAGATCACCGAACTGTCCCCTCTGGAGGGGCTGCCCATCACCACGCTGGTGGTGTGCGACAACCACATTGAGGACCTGTCTCCCCTCTCCTCCCTCATCGGCCTGAGCACCCTGTGGCTGGGGGGCAACACCCCCTCCGATCTGAGTCCGCTGGCGGGACTGGCCAGGCTGCGGAACCTGAATCTGGACGGGGTGGGCGGCGGCGACCAGCTCACCCCCCTGGACAGTCTGGCTCCCCTGACTGATCTGCCTCTGGTCCGCCTGTCCCTGGGCGGGCGTACGGTGTCCGACGGAGACTGGTCGGTGCTGGCTACTCTGCCCCTGCTGGAGGAGCTCTCCCTGTGGGCGCCCCCGGAGGAGGCGGTGGCCGCTCTGACAAAGCGGGAGCAGCTGCCCATCCTGAACGTGGGCCTGCTGCCCTGTGAGGATCTGTCTGTTCTGGCGGGCTGCCAGGTAGTGGACCTGCGGCTCCACGCCGGGCAGAACTCCCTGGAAGGGGCGGGCGACCTGCCCCGGCTGCGCAATCTGGGGCTGTTCAGCTCCCATGTCACCGACCTGTCCCCCCTGGCCCAGGCCGGACTGCTGGAGACCTTCTGCTTCAACGGCCCTGCCGTCCCCGACTTCTCCCCCCTGACTGACCTGCCCCGGCTCAATCTGGTGCTGGTGCCCCAGTCCATGACGGCCTCTGCCGAGATTGCCTGTCCCGGCAGGGTAAGCTCCCTGGGATAAGGGCCCCGCCCGCCGGCACAAGTGTGCATTCGCGCACACCACTTTCTTACAGTACTGTGGTATGCTGGTTTCAACCCTTGAAACCCCGCAGTTCATGAAAGGAAGTGTCTCTATGAAAAAAAGGACCCGCATGGCCGCTCTGGCCCTCACTGTGGTGCTGGGCACCGGCACCGCCGCCCTGGCCGCCGGTAATCTGGTCAGCATCGCCGTCAACCCGGGCATGAAGCTGTCCATCGACGGCGAGGCCTTTGTGCCCAAGGACGTCAACGGCAAGGAAATGGACGTGTTCGCCTACAACGGCACCACCTATGTGCCCATCCGGGCCATCAGTGAGGCCTTCGGCAAGGAAGTGGGCTACGACGCCGCCACCCAGACCGCCGTCATTCAGTCCGTAAAGCCCCCCTACGATCCCGACAAGGTAGACTATGTACTCTCCGTGGAGCCCGAGCCCTACGTCAATGACAACGGCGAGGAGGAGCTGTGGTACAACGGCGTGGGCTATGAGTTCCGCTGGTGGCTGCCCGAGGAGCAGCAGAACAGCAGCTTTACCGTCAAGCTGGTGGAGGGCCAGCTGCCTGACGGCATCACCCTGTTGGGCGACCACCTGGAGGGCGAGTGCCAGGCCGCCGGTGAAACCGACGTGACCTTTACCGTCACCCCCAGAAAGGGCGACCCCGTCACCCGCACCCTCCACTTCCGGTTCGTGGAGTCCGGCGAATTTGCGGTGGCCCCCATCATCCTGTGGGGCAAGGTAGGCGACACCGTGGACCGGGCCGGCATCAACTCCTTCTATGACGGCATCTTCTACACCGCCGACGACCTGACCGCCGACCGGGAGATCCCCGGCGCCTCCCCCCTGGGTACCCAGGCCACCCTGGACGCTCTGGCCGAGTACGGTCTGTCTCTGGACCATGAGGTCATTGAGAATGAGGACGGCTACCGCTGGGCAGACAAGTACCTGACCGGCACCTTTACCAAGGCCACCGACGGCTGGGTGAAGATCTCCATCCCGGTATACGCCACCGCCGGTACCTCCAACCCGGACTTCCCTATGGAGGAGAACTTCTGGTTCTACGACGATGAAAACGGCGATACCCGGCTGGTCCACGGCAATGTGGACGTCTACCTCAATATTATCGGCTTCTGATCCACGATTCCCATCTTTCTTTCCCTATACAGAAGGGGCCCGGCGCAATGCGCCGGGCCCCTTCTGTCTGTTTTACGGTTGGTCTGCCGGGCTTTGCGCCCCGGTCTTGCCGTAGTCCTCCATCACCTTGCGGCCCCATTTCAGGGGGTCCTCCCCCTTCTTGAGCCGCAGGGCCAGGTAGGGCTTCTCCCCGGCGGAGAAGAGCAGCCGCCCCCGGTAGTGCTCCAGGGCGCACAGGGCGCTCACCCGCTGGAGGTCAAAGCCGTCCAGATAAAATTGCAGGCCGCCCCCCTGCTGGCGGATCTGCACCACCCCATTCTCGGCGGCGGCCGCCCGCAGCAGAGCCACCGAAATCAGGTTGTTCACCGTCCGGGGCGGGTCGCCGTAGCGGTCGATGAGCTCGTCGGTGACGTCGTCGGCGTCGGCCTCGGTGCGGATGGCGGCGATCCGCCGGTACAGGTCCATCCGCTCCTCCGGGGAGGGGACGTACCGGTCGGGGATGGAGGCCGCCACACTGAGGTCGGCGGCGCACTCGGTGCGCTTGGGGATGGGCTCCCCCCGCTCCTCCAGCACCGCCTCCTCCAGCAGCCGCAGGTACATATCGTAGCCCACACTGAGCATGAAGCCGGACTGCTCCGGGCCCAGGATGTTGCCCGCGCCCCGGATCTCCAGGTCGCGCATGGCGATCTTGAAGCCGGAGCCGAACTCGGCAAACTCCCGGATGGCCCCCAGCCGCTTGGAGGCCACCTCGGTGAGCACCTTCCCCTGCCGGTAGGTCAGGTAGGCGAAGGCCCGGCGGGTGGACCGGCCCACACGGCCTCTGATCTGGTGGAGCTGGGCCAGACCCATCTTGTCAGCGTCCTCAATGATGAGGGTGTTGGCGTTGGCAATGTCGATGCCGGTCTCGATGATGGTGGTACACACCAGCACATCCACCTCGCCCTCGCTCATACGGGTCATGACCTCGTTCAATTCTTCCTGGCTCATTTTGCCATGGGCCACCGCCACCTCCACGTCCTCCCCCAGCATCTCCTTGATGCGGGCGGCGGTGCGGGTGATGGTGTCCACCCGGTTGTGGAGGTAGTACACCTGGCCGCCCCGCTCCAGCTCCCGGCGGGCGGCGTCCATCAGCACGCCCCAGTCGTGCTCCAGCACATAGGTCTGCACCGGCTGGCGGTCCATGGGGGGCTCCTCCAGGGTGGACATATCCCGGATACCCGAGAGGGCCATGTTGAGGGTACGGGGAATGGGAGTAGCCGAAAGGGTGAGCACGTCCACCTGGCGGGACAGCTCCTTGAGCCGCTCCTTGTGCTGGACGCCGAAGCGCTGCTCCTCGTCGATGACCAGCAGCCCCAGGTCCTTGAAGGTCACATCCTTCTGGAAAAGCCGGTGGGTGCCGATCAAGAGGTCGATCTGCCCCGCCGACAGCCGCCGCAGGGTCTCTTTCATCTGGGCAGCGGTGCGGAACCGGCTCACCACGTCGATCTCCACCGGGTACTTGGCAAAGCGCTGCTTGGCGGACAGGTAGTGCTGCCGGGCCAGCACGGTGGTGGGCACCAGAATGGCGGCCTGCTTGCCGTCCAGCACGCACTTCATAATGGCCCGGAAGGCCACCTCGGTCTTGCCGTAGCCCACGTCGCCGCACAGCAGCCGGTCCATGGGCCGGGCGGTCTCCATGTCCCGCTTGATCTCGGCGATGCACCGCAGCTGGTCGTCGGTCTCGGCGTACTCGAACTGCTCCTCAAACTCGTGCATCCACTCGGAGTCGGGAGAGAAGGCGAAGCCGGGCTGCCGCTGCCGCTGGGCGTACAGCTGGATCAAGCCCTTGGCCAGGTCCTTTACCGCCTTCTTGGCCTTGGACTTGGCCCGCTCCCAGTCGCCGCCTCCCAGCTTGGACAGCTTGCGCTTCTCGTTGGCGTCCTCGCCGCCGCCGATATACTTGCTCACCAGATCCAGCTGGGTGGCGGGGACGTACAGAATGTCGGTGCCGGCATAGGCGATCTTCACATAGTCCTTCTCAATGCCGTCCACCACTTTCTTGGTCATCTCCACGAACCGGCCCACGCCGTGGTGCTCGTGGACCACCAGATCCCCGGGGGACAGGTCGGCATAGGATTTCAGCTTCTGCCGGTTGGTTGCGGGCTTGCTCCGGCGCTTCTTGCCCAGGGCGGACTGGCCCTCGGTGAGTACCGCCAGCCGCCCCACCGGGTACTCCATACCGGCAGTCACGCCCCCCACGGCAATGACCGCCTTGCCGTAGCCGGGCAGCTCGTGAAGCTCGAAGTCCACGGCGGTGGTCATCTTCTGCTCCCGCAGCAGGGCCTGGAGGTTGAGGGCCCGCTGCTGGCTGCTCACCAGCACCACGGTACGGAAGCCCTCGGAGACGTAATGGGCCAGGTCGGAGACGGCGGTCTCCAGGCTGGCGCCGTAAGAGGGCAGCTGCTTGGCCAGCAGGTTGATCACCGTCCGGGGCCGCCGGGGATAGGTGGAGGCGGCGAAGGCGTCCAGGTAGCACACCGGCCACTCCTCCATCACCTGCCACAGCTCCTCGGGGGTGCGGGCAAAGTCGGCCAGATCCCCCGCCAGCTCGCCCCGCTCCATCAGGGACTTGGCGTCCTCCCCCAGCTGCCACAGGTAGTTCTTCCCCCGCTCGGCCACCCGGCCACTCTCGCTGAAGAGTATTACCGCATCCTCCGGCAGATAGTCGGCCGCCGTGGCCATCTGGGGGTAGATCAGGCTTACATACCGGTCCATGGCCGGGAAGGAGGTACCGGCGTCCAGCCGCTCCCGGTCCTCCTCCAGGGTCTGGACCAGCTTTTCCGCCCCCTTGCGCTTGCGGGTACGGACAATCAGCTTGTCCAGGCCCTCCAGCAGCCCCGCCCAGCCGCCGGGGGTGAACTGGGGCAGCACCTCGGCGGCAGGCAGAATCTCCGCCTCGCTGATGTTCTGAATGCGGCGCTGGGTGTCCGGGTCGAAGAAGCCCATGGCGTCCACTTCGTCCCCGAAGAACTCCACACGCACCGGCTTCTGGTGGGCGGGAGAGAAGAAGTCCAGGATGCCGCCCCGCAGGGCAAACTGGCCCACACCCTCCACCTGCTGGCACCGGGCGTACCCGGCGGCGGTGAGGGTGTCGGTGAGCTCGTTCAGGTCATGGGCCTCCCCCATCCGCACCACCTGGGCCGCCTGGGTGAGCAGGGTCTTGGGGATGGTGCGCTGGAGGAGGGACTCCACCGTACACACCAGCAGGGGGCACTCCCCCGCCGCCAGGGCACGCAGGACGGACAGCCGCCGGTGCTCATACTGCCGGGACACCACCGCCGCGTTGTGGAAGGTGAACTCCCGGGCGGACAGGGTGGCCACCTTCTCCCCGGAGAGGGCGGCCAGGTCCTTCTCCATCCGCTGGGCCTCCCCCTCGTCGGCGCACACCACCACCACCGGCCGCTCCAGCTCCTGATGGAGCCCGGCGGCAAAGTGGGCCCGGTGGACCGCCGATAATCCGGAGAAGGCCACAGGGCAGGCCCCGTTGTCAATGGCCGCCGTCAGGGCACAATATTCCGGGATATCCTTCAGCGCGGACAGCAGTTGTTTCATGGTACACCTCGAAGATATAGAAAAATTTGGAAGTCATAAGCGCACCTTACCCCGGTGCAAGGGTCAGCCTCAGAGGGCCTCCCCCTCCGCCTGACGGCAGAGGGCCAGAATGCCCTCCACCGTGCGGAAGGAGTCCCTGGGCACCCGGGTGGGCTGGATCTGGATGCCCAGATCCTCCAGTCCCTCCAGCAGGTCGATCATAGCCAGGGAGTCCAGGATACCCTCCTCCAGCAGGTCGGCTCCGGGGCGGAGGGCGTCCTGAGTGCCGCAGACCTGCACCAGCAGGTCCCGGATCACATCGTCACCCATCATCATAGCATCTCCTCCAGCCGTTTCCGGTCGCATTTTCCGTTGGGGGTCAGGGGCAGCCGGTCCAACAGCCTCCACTGACTGGGAATCTGATAGGGGGGCAGCAAATCCGCCAGGGCCTGAGCCAGCGTTTCCGGCTCCAGCCCGGACCCCTCCACGAAGGCGGTCAGGCCCTTCACCTGTCCCGCCCCATCCCGCCGGGGGAGCACCGCCGCCCGCTCCACCTGGGGCAGGGCCTCCAGCGCTCCTTCGATGCGGGCAGGTTCCAGCCGGTACCCCTTGTACTTCAGCTGTAAATCCCGCCGCCCCGCCCAGTAGAGCAGTCCGTTTTCCACATAACCCAGGTCCCCTGTGGAATACTTCCCCCCAAACCGTGGTGCCACACTGGCTCCGGTGAGGACGATCTCCCCTTCCTCCAGGGAGATATCCACAGCCCCCTCCCCAACGGTGCCGATGGGCAGGGGCCCACCGCACATCTCCCGGGAAATAGGGACGGCGCACACGGCGCAGGTGGCCTCGGTGGGACCGTAAGCGTTGAGGAGGGCCACGCCGGGAAACCGCTCCAGCAGCCGCCGGGCGGCGGCGGGGGGCAATACCTCCCCGCAGGAAAAGACCGTCCGCAGCCGGGGCAGCTTGGCGGGGTCGAAGGATGGCTCCGTCAGGCAGAGGCGCAAAAAGGAGGGGGTGGCCACCAGCAAAGACAGGTCGCTTTCCTCCAATCGGCGGAACAGGGCGGCAAAGTTCTCCTTTTCCCCTGGGGTGAGGGCCACATGGGTGCCGCCCCCCAGCAGGGACAGATAGAGGTCGGCCACCGACAGGTCAAAGGACCAGGCGGCCTGACCTACCGCCGTCCCGCCCAGGACGGCGGCGATCTCCGGCAGAGCGGAGGCCCAACGAAGGAAGTGCTCCAGATTGCTCAGGCTCACCTCCACCAGCTTGGGCGTTCCGGTGCTGCCCGAGGTAAAGATCTCATAGGCGATGCGGTTGGGGTCGTCGGGGGACGGGCAGGACGATCCGGAGGAAAAGCCCTCCTCCGCTTTTTGCCGGTCCAGCAGGACCGCCCCCGCCTGCTCCAGCAGTTCCCGCTGTCCCGCCAGGGGCAACAGGGGGTCCAGAGGCAGGTAGGGCCGCCCCGCCAGCAGGCAGGCCACAAAGGCCACCGGCACCCAAACCTCACCCGGGTCCCCGATGAGGGCCACCGGGCCGGTCCCTTCCACCTTTAGCTTGGCCGCCAGCCCCTGGGCCATGGGCCACAGCTCCCCCCAGCGGACCACTTCCTCCCCCGCCATCAGGGCGGGCCGGTCCCCCAGAGATTCACTGTGGGCCTTGATTCGTTCCAGCAGCATAGCGCTCTCCTTTCAGCGCGGTAACATCTGATCCGCCGGGATGAGGGCGGGATCAAAGAGCACCTTGGAGTGGTTGTCCAGCAGCAGCTGCCGGCCCACTTCCGCCCCGGTGGCCCGGTCGCAGGCCATGCGGTAGACCTGGCTTACCCGGTAGTATTCCTCACCCTCCCGGACATAACCGCTCCCCTCCTCCCGCAGCCGGTAGCGCAGGGGGAAGGGGGCCGTCCCCCTCAGCTCGCCGCACAGATCGTCCTCGTCCAGCCACACCCGCAGCTGGACCGGCTGGTCGGTGTCGTTGCGGAAGCGGTAATCCACATGGGGATAAAAAATGGAGGTGCCGGTGCCGAAGGGCACCCGGCGGCGGTCGTCGGGAAAGAGGGCGTCCGAGTGGTGGTGCAGCTCGGTGACGGTGAGGGGGCTGTGGAGCACCAGGTAGTGGATCAGGTTGGCCAGCTGGCACAGCCCGCCCCCCACCGCCCGGCCCAGGGTCCCGCTTGCAATGGTGAGCCCGTCCTGGTAGCCCTTCCGGGCGGAGGGCTTGCCCACCAGGCGCCAGAAGGAGAAGCTCTCCCCCGGCGCCACCACCACCCCGTCGATGTGGGCGGCGGCCAGGGCCAGATTGGTCCGCTTGCTGCGCTGCAGGTCCATATCCACTCCGCTCAAACGCCGGAGCACCGGGGAGCGGTGCCCCTTGAGGAGCACGGGCAGCTCCTCCTCACACCGCCAGGTGGACCAGTGCGCCCCGGTCCGCCAATCCGCCAGGGCCTTGCGTTTCCCCTCTTTCCACAGGGAGATCCGGTAGCACACCGGACCATACTGACAAAACAGCCTGCGTCCCGCCATGGAGACCACCTCCCAAATCCGGCGCGCCCCCCTGTGAAAAAGGAGCGGGCGCGCCCGCTCCTTTTATCCTAGCATCCCCGGTTGGAATTGCAAGTTACGATTTGGCAACAGCGGCCCACAGGTTCAAAGCCGGCGCATCATGCGCCGCTCCCGGTAGGTGGTTCCGTCAAAGGTATACTGAATCTCTCCCACGGTTTGAAAGCCCAGCTTTTCGTACATCTGATAGGCCGCCGTATTTTCCAATTCCACATGAAGATAGAGCTCCTCTACCTTCCTCTCTTCTTTCATAAACTCCAGGAAACGGCGTACCGCCTCTTTGCCCAGTCCCTGTCCCTGATACTGTGCGCCGATCATAAACCGGCTCATGCACCAGCCCGGAATTTCGGGGTCATAATCAAACAGGACAAAGCCCACCATCGTGTCATCGGAATAGACGGCCCGGGTGTACAGGCCCTCTTCAAACCGGGCCTCTGCCAAAGAGCGGGCATTATCTGCCACAAAGCCGGTCTGGTCGTCTCTCACCTTCAGACAGATGCAGTCCATGTAATTTCTTTGATCAATTTTGCGAAAAGTAATCATATTTTCCTCAGCCGTTGAATTTGTTCATGGCCTTGTCGGGCCCCTCAGCAATGAGGCACTCCACCGCCTTGCCCGCCTTCTCGATGGCGGCGGTGATGGTCTTGAGGTCCTCCCCCACAAACTTGGAGAGCACCCAGTCGGCCATGTCGTAATCGGGATGGGGCTTCTCCCCCACGCCCACCTTCACCCGGGGGAACTGGTCGGTGCCCAGGTGCTGGATGATATTTTTCAGGCCGTTGTGGCCCCCGGCGGAGCCCCCCTTGCGGATACGCAGTTTGCCGATGGGCAGGGACACGTCGTCGGAGATGACCAGCACATGGTCGGCAGGGATCTTGTAAAACCGGGCGGCCTCCCCCACCGCCTCGCCGGACAGGTTCATATAGGTCACCGGCTTCATGAGCAGCACCTTGGCGCCCCCCAGCTCCACCGTGTTGGTGAGGGCGCGGTACTTCAGCTTCTGCACCGGTACCCGCTGCTCCTCGGCGATATGGTCGATGGCGAGAAAGCCCACGTTGTGCCGGGTATTTTCATATTTGTCCCCGGGATTGCCCAGGCCCACCACCAGCCACTCCACGCCGGAGGCTCGATTTTTGTTGAAAAACATAATGGCTCCTTAAACAGGCAAAGGCGGGGGCAAGCCCCCGCCCTAAATTTGTCAAACAAGTGGCCGCAGCCACTTGTTTGAATGGGATGCAGCCCGCTGCACGCAGGATCTGTCCGCCAAAGCGGACAGATCCCACACTTGCAGGCTGAGAAGTGTTTTCAGCCACGCACATGTCGCGGCTGAAAACAGATAAGATCGTTTTCGTGCCTGCGGGCACGAACTCTGCGAGGCTCTTTTACCGTGCCCTGTATCGGCGCGGTGGTTTCGTATCTAGGGTCGAACCTGCCGGGGGCAGATTCGATGCCAATCAGGCGCAAGCCACCTTTTATGGCAGACAACGTCCCCCCTGGACGGTCATTACACAAAGAGCTTGGAGACGGAAACTTCCTCGTAGATGCGCTCGATGGCCTCGGCAAACATATGGGCCACGGACAGATACTTGATCTTGTCGCAGTTCACGCCCTGCTTGGCGGGGACGGTATCCAGGAAGTACAGCTCCTTGATGACGCTCTTCTCGATGCGCTCCACAGCGGGGCCGGAGAGCACGCCGTGGCTGGCGCAGGCGATGACGTCGGTAGCGCCGCCGATCTCCACCAGGGCCTGAGCGGCGCCGCACAGGGAGCCGGCGGTATCCACCATGTCGTCAAACAGGATAACCTTCTTGCCCCGGACGTCGCCGATGATGTTCATGACCTCGGAGGAGTTGGCCTTCTGACGGCGCTTGTCCACGATAGCCAGACCCATGCCCAGCTTCTGGGCAAAGGCGCGGGCCCGGGCCACGGAGCCCACGTCGGGGGACACCACGATGACCTCGTCCTCGTGGCCGTTGAAGCGGTCGTGGAGGTAGTTGGTGAAGATGGGGTTGCCCAGCAGGTTATCCACGGGGATGTCGAAGAAGCCCTGGATCTGGTTGGCGTGCAGATCCATGGTGAGCACCCGGTCGGCGCCGGCGCGGGTGATCAGGTTGGCCACCAGCTTGGCGGAGATGGGATCGCGGGGCTTGGTCTTGCGGTCCTGACGGGCGTAGCCGAAGTAAGGCATCACGGCGGTGATCCGACCGGCGGAGGCCCGCTTCAGGGCGTCGATCATAATGAGCAGTTCCATCAGGTTGTCGTTGACGGGAGAGCTGGTGGACTGGACCACGAACACATCGGAGCCGCGGACAGTCTCGTAAATGGAGACAAAGTTTTCTCCGTCGGAGAAGGCGCCCACCTCGGCGTTGCCCAGCTCCATGCCCATCTCCTTGCAGATGGCCTCAGCCAGCTGGCGGTTGGAAGTGCCGGAAAAGATCTTAATGTCCTTACCGTGTGCGATCATCTTTCAAACATCCTCTCACAAAATTAGTGTTCTTTGTCTTTGGTTCAGATCGGAATTATTTTCTGTCCCATCAGCGGGACGGGTTCACTTTCTTCTGGACCGGCGGGCAGCCCACTGCTTCTTCACCGCCTGGCGGGGCCGGGCGATGGCCAGGGAGTCGGCGGGCACGTCGTCGGTGATGGTGGAGCCGGCGGCGGTGTAGGCGCCGTCTCCTACCCGCACGGGGGCAACCAGATTGGTGTTGCAGCCGATAAAGGCGTCGTCGCCGATGGCGGTGCGGTACTTGCCCACCCCGTCATAGTTGACGGTGACGGTGCCGCAGCCCAGGTCCACCCGGCAGCCCACGTCGGCATCTCCCACATAGGTCAGGTGGGAGATCTTGCTATCCTCTCCCACGGTGGAGTTCTTCAGTTCCACAAAGCCGCCTACCCTTACATTGGCGCCCACGTGACAGCTGGGACGGATACAGGCGAAGGGTCCGATTTTGGCGCCGGCGTCCACGGTGCTCTCGCTGAGCTGGGAGGCATTGACCGTCACGTTATCGCCCAGGGCGCAGTCCCGGATCATGGTATTGGGGCCCAGCTCACAGCCGGTCCCGATCACCGTCTCGCCCCGCAGGATGGTGCCGGGCAGGATCACCGTGCCCCTGCCCACCCGGACCCGGGGTCCGGCATAACAGGTGTTGGGGTCCATCATACGTACGCCGCTTTCCAGCAGGCGGTAGGCTCCGTAATTGCGGGCGGTCAGCTCGGCCTCCACCCGGCCCTCGGGGCCGCTCTTGAGCAGGGCGGCGCTCTGATACCAGATGCTGCGGCCGCCCAGCTTGTCGGCGTTTTCCTTCAGGGCCTCGTCCAGGCCGCTGCCGTCGGCCAGAGCCTGGGCCAGCAGGGCCGCGTCAATGCGGCACACGCCAGTATCCTTATTATCCAGAGGACCGGCGGCGCTGTCATCCACCAGCTGCCGGGCGCTCTGCCAGGAGAGGAGCACCGGCCGGGTCAGGATGAGCACCTTTCCCTCCAGCTTGCCCAGAAAGGCCATCAGCTGGTCCAGGGCGTCCTCGGTGCCGCCGGTGACGAATTCCGTTTCCACAGGGAAGCAGGCCTCCGCCTTTTCCCGGTCGTCGCTGTGGCACACCACAAAAAACTGTTGCACGCCGGCGCTCTCCAGCGCCTGGGCCAGCCACAGGGCAGCCGGATCAAAGAGCAGCTCCTCCAGCATGGGAGACACGCCGGTCCCCTCCCGGGGCAGGAACACTACCGCTCCAGTCGCGCTCATACCTGAGATCACCTCAAAAAACAATGGATTTGCCTGTTCGCCGGGCGGACAGTCCGCACCGGGGCGTATTCTAAAATCATTATAGCAAAACAGTCGGGAAAATGCACCGAAATTTTGAAAAAATCCCGTCTTTTTTTCCAACTTGGGCCCCTTGCACAAGGAAAGAGCGGTCTTTACCCTTTCTTTACCGCGTTTCCACCGAAGGCGGGCCGGGGCAGACATGCCGTCCGGTACAGGGCGGTCCGCCGCCAGATACCCAGCACCTCCGCCGTGGCGCACAGCTTGTCGGCCAGGCACACCGCCGCCGCCGTCCGGCTGCGGGGGGCCCTGGAGGCCAGAGGCCACATATGGGCCAGGATGCCGTTCTCCTCCTCCCGGCTCAAACCTCCGCACAGATCCCTGGCATTGCGCTCCGCCGCCAGAGGATGGGCAAAGCACTGTTTATAGGAGGGCAGGCTTTTAGGGTCGTACAGATACAGATCATGGAGCAGTCCCGCCCGGGCCGCCGCCCGTCCGTCCCGCCCCCACCGCCGGGCCAGGCGGAAGGCCACATAGGACACGAACAGGCTGTGCTCAAAACAGGACACCCCCGGATGATGACGGATCTCCTTCATGGCCTGCACCGGCTGGGACACCAGCAGCTCCCCCACGCAGTCCAGATAGGCCGCCCAGTGTTCTTCCCGCACAATACCATACCTCCTCTCCGGTCTTGCTCCCCCCTTATTATATCCCCCCGCACCCCGGCCCGCAACCCTATCCTGCCTCTGCTGCGCTGGTACAAACTGGCTGGCCGCCCCTCCCGCTTGCTTGCTCACTTTCCACAGTTGATTTTTAGAAATAGCGGGGGTATAATGAAACGAAGGGTTTATTAGGGGAGAAATTGAAATTATCTGGAGGTCATTCACAATGAAAGAAGTCTACGTAGTCAACTGCTGCCGTACTGCTGTCGGCTCCTTCGGGGGCAGCCTGAAGGACACTCCCGCCACCGATCTGGGCGCCGTTGTGGTCAAGGAGGCCCTGAACCGCTCCGGCCTGAAGCCTGAGCAGGTGGACGAGCTGATGTTTGGCTGTATCCTCACCGCCGCCCAGGGCCAGAACCCCGCCCGTCAGGTGGGCGTGAAGGCCGGCCTGCCCTACTCCGTGCCCGCCTACACCGTGGGTATGGTGTGCGGCTCCGGCATGAAGAGCGTCATCGAGGGCGCCCGCGCCATCCTGGCCGGCGACGCCGACGTGATCGTGGCCGGCGGCACCGAGAATATGTCCGCCGCTCCCTACGCTCTGCCCGCTGAGCGCTGGGGCGCCCGCATGGGCGACAAGAAGGTCGTGGACACCATGATCAAGGACGGCCTGTGGGACGCTTACAACAACTACCACATGGGCACCACCGCTGAGAACATCGCCGACGTGTGGGGCATCACCCGCGAGGAGATGGACGCCTTCGCCGTGTCCTCTCAGAACAAGACCGAGGCCGCCCAGGCCGCCGGCAAGTTCGCCGACGAGATCGTGCCCGTCATGATCAAGAAGAAGAAGGAAATGGTGGAGTTCAAGGTGGATGAGTTCCCCAAGGCCGGCGTCACCATGGAATCCGTGGCCAAGCTGCGCGGCGCCTTCCCCGTGGGTCCCGAGGGCGTGGAGGACGAGATCGTCCACACCTTTGAGGTCACCCAGGTCCACACCGACGACGCCAAGCAGCACGTCCAGCGGGTCACCGCCGCCAACGCCTCCGGCATCAACGACGGCGCCGCCGCCATCGTGCTGGCCTCCGGCGAGGCTGTGGAGAAGTACGGCCTGAAGCCCATGGCCAAGCTGATCGGCTGGGGCCAGGGGGGCGTGGATCCCAAGATCATGGGCGTGGGCCCCGTGCCCGCCTCCCGCAACGCCATGGCCAAGGCCGGCGTGACCATCGAGGACATCGACCTGGTGGAGGCCAACGAGGCCTTTGCCGCTCAGTCCATCGCCGTGGCCCGTGAGCTGGGCTTCGACATGGAGAAGGTCAACGTCAACGGCGGCGCCATCTCCATCGGCCACCCCGTGGGCGCTTCCGGCGCCCGCATCATCGTCACCCTGCTGCACGAGATGGCCAAGCGCGACGACGCCAAGAAGGGTCTGGCCACCCTGTGCATCGGCGGCGGCATGGGTGTCGCCACCATTTTCGAGAAGTGCTGATCCATCCGTAACTTCAAACCGGAGGGCTGTTTACCGGCCCTCCGGCTTGAAAATAATGTGATTTAAGGAGGACACTCCAATGGCCAAGTTTGTCACTGTGGAAGAGGCTGTGGCCCTCATCCCTGACGGCGCCACCATCATGGTAGGCGGCTTCATGGGCTGCGGTACCGCCCACAAGATCATCGACGCCCTGTCCAAGTCCGGCAAGGGCAACTTTACCATCATCTCCAACGACGGCTCCATGCCCGGCGGCCCTCTGGGTGAGGACTACTATGGCGTGGCCAAGCTGATCCACAACCGGCAGGTCAAGCACCTGATCGCCACCCATGTGGGTCTGAACCCCGAGGTTGCCCTGCTGATGAACGAGGGCACCATGAAGGTGGACCTGATCCCCCAGGGCTCCCTGGCCGAGATGATCCGCGCCAACGGCGCCGGCCTGGGCGGCGTGCTCACCCCCACCGGCGTGGGCACCATCGTGGAGGACAACAAGGATTTCTGCCTGGGTAAGCAGACCATCGAGGGCCGCGACTACCTGCTGATGAAGACCGTCCACGCCGACGTGGCCATCATCTGCGGCAACAAGATCGACAAGGCCGGCAACGTGTGGTACAAGGGCACCACCCGCAACTTCAACCTGCCCATGGCCACCGCCGCCGATCTGGTCATCGCCGAGGCCGACCATGTGGTGGAGATCGGCGAGATCGAGCCCGAGAACGTGCACACCTACGGCGTGTTCGTGGACTACGTTGTGGATGGAGGGAAAGCGTAATGGAAAAGTCTGAGATCAAGGGCTTTATCGCCAAGCGTGTCGCCAAGGAACTGAAGGACGGCGACGTGGTCAACCTGGGCATCGGCCTGCCCACTCTGGTCCCCCACTACCTGCCCGAGGGCGTGAAGGTGACCCTCCAGTCCGAGAACGGCATCGTGGGTACCGGCACCGTCAATGACGAGAACAAGGATCCCCTGTACGTCACCGACGCCGGCGGCGCTCCCGCCGCTGTGGCCCCCGGCGGCGCTTTCATCGACTCCTGCTCCTCCTTCGGCCTGATCCGCGGCGGCCATGTGGACGCCACCATTCTGGGCGGCCTGGAGGTGGACGAGGAGGGCTCTCTGTCCAACTGGATCATCCCCGGCAAGAAAGTGCCCGGCATGGGCGGCGCCATGGACCTGCTGGTGGGCGCCAAGCACGTCATCGTCGCCATGGAGCACACCGCCAAGGGCAATCCCAAGATCCTGAAGAAGTGCCGTCTGCCCTACACCGCCGTGCACTGCATCACCAAGATCATCACCGAGATGGCCGTGATCAACGTGACCGACAAGGGTCTGGAGCTGGTGGAGTACAACCCCGAGTTCACCGTGGAGCAGATCCAGGCTGCCACCGAGGCTACCCTGATCGTCTCCCCCGACCTGAAGCCCATGTGCTGATCGGCTTAACGCCACATACAGACGTCCCGCGGGAAACCGCGGGGCGTTTTTTATATCCCGCCCGCCGTTTGCCGCAGAGATACGCTCCGGCCCGCCCGCGCCGAAAACCGGAAGAAAAACGTCACACTTTTTTAAGGATTTCCCCCTGCCCCTGCGTGTATACTAACTGTATTAAGATGTGTCATACACTTCCAGAAAGGAGATGCCAGGATGATCCAGCTCAATTACCGGGACGCCCGGCCCATCTACGAACAGGTGAAGGATGGACTGCGGCACCTGGTTGTGACGGGGGCCCTCCAGGCCGGGGACAAACTGCCATCGGTGCGGGCATTGGCCACGTCGCTGGCCATCAACCCCAACACCATCCAGCGGGCCTACGAGTCCCTGGAGCGGGAGGGCTATCTGTATACCGTGGCGGGCAAGGGCTCCTTTGCGGCTCCCCAGGCCGACGTAAATGCCGACCGGCGGGAGCGGCTGCTGAAGGACTTTGACTCCTCTGCCGCGGAACTGCTGTTTTTGGGCATGACGGCGGGGGAGCTGGCCCGCCGTCTGGACGAGGCCGCCGCCCGCCAGGCGGTGAGAGAGGAGAGGAAACCATGATCGAAGCCAAAAACGTGGTCAAGACCTTCGACGGCTTTAAAGCCCTGGACGGTCTGACCATGACGGTGCCCCAGGGCTCCATCTACGGCCTGGTGGGTCCTAACGGCGCGGGCAAGTCCACCCTGCTGCGCCACGTCACCGGGGTGTACCGGCAGGACTCCGGCTCGGTACTGCTGGACGGCAACCCCATCTACGAAAACCCCGCCGCCAAGGCCCGCATCGCCGACATTCCCGACGAGCTGTACTACTTTCTGTCCGCCTCCACCCGGGACATGATGCGCTTTTACAGGGGCTTTTATCCCCGGTTCGACACGGCCCGGTACGAGGCGCTGAAGGACGTGTTTACCAACGTGGACGAGGGCCAGCCCATCCGCCGCCTGTCCAAGGGGATGCAGAAGCAGTCCGCCTTCTGGGTGGCTCTGTGCTGCCGGCCGGAGGTGCTGGTGCTGGACGAACCGGTGGACGGCCTGGACCCGGTGATGCGCCGCCAGGTGTGGTCCCTGCTCATGGGGGACGTGGCCGAGCAGGGTACCACCGTGCTGGTGTCCTCCCATAACCTGCGGGAGCTGGAAGACGTATGCGACCATGTGGGCATCCTCTCCCACGGCAAGGTGCTCATTGAACGCTCCCTGTCCGATTTGCAGGAGAACGTGGTGAAAATGCAGATCGTGTTTCAGGAGCGGGAGATGCCCAAGCTGCCGGAGGATCTGGGGGTGCTCCATGTGTCCCAGGTGGGCCGCATCCATACCCTCATCATCCGGGGCAATTCCACCGACGTGACCAACCGTCTGGCGGTGTACGCTCCCATTCTGATGGAAGCTCTGCCCCTTACCCTGGAGGAGATCTTTATTTATGAGTTGGGAGGTGAGGACTATGGGGTCCGGGACATCGTACTTTAATATGACCCTCTTCCGCAAAAATCTGGCCCGGTTCTGGCCCATCTGGGGTCTGTACGCCCTGATCTGGGCGGTACTGCTGCCGGTAGGGGTGCTGCTGCGCCGGGACGGCTGGGACAAGGGCCTGGCCCGGGAGTTCCCCCTGCACCTGCTGTACCACAGCGGAAACATGGCCCTGGTGCTGGCCTTCCTCTTTGGCATCCTGTGCGCCATGGCGGTGTTCTCCTACCTCTACTCCTCCCGCTCGGTGGGGATGCTCCACGCCCTGCCCATGCGGCGGGAGGGCCTGTTCCTCACCAACTATCTGTCCGGTCTGGCCTTTCTGTGGGTCCCCAATTTCGGGGTCTTCCTGCTGGCTCTGATGGCAGAGGCCCTCAACGGCAAAGTGGTGTTCAGTTCCCTGTTCACCTGGCTGGTGGTCGCCTGCCTTTTGTGCCTGTTCTTTTACTCCTTTGCCGTGTTCTGCGCCATGTTCACCGGCCATATTCTGGCCCTGCCCGCCTTCTACCTGATCCTCAATTTTCTGGCCTCGTTCCTTACCTACCTGGTGGAGGGCATTGCCCGGGAATTTCTCTTCGGCTTCACCGGCGCGGTGTGGGCGGAGGAGTGGGCCATGTGGTTCACTCCCGCCCTCAAGCTGCTGCGATGCACCGGCCTGGACTACTCCACCAGCACTGTCCGGTACTGCGGCCTGGGTCTGGTAGTCCTTTACGCCCTCATCGGCCTGCTGCTGGCGGGCATTGCCCTGGCGGTCTACTGCCGCCGCCAGCTGGAGCGGGCGGGGGACGTGATCAGCGTGGGCTGGGTGCGCCCGGTGTTCCGCTACGGCATGGCCCTGTGCTGCGCCATCACCCTGGGCGCCTTTTTCTACTCCATCTTCTACACCCTGCTGCCCCGGGGCGCCTGGACCCTGTTGGGCTGGATGCTGCTGTGGGGGGCCTTTGGCTGCTTCATCGCGGAAATGTTGTTGAAAAAGCGGTTCTGGGTGTTCAAAACCAGCTGGAAGGGCTGCGTGGTCTTTCTGGTGTGCCTGGTAGGCGCCATGGCCACCCTGGAGCTGGATCTGCTGGGCTTTGAGCACCGGGTACCCGACGCCGCTCAGGTCAAGACGGTGGAGATCAGCGGTATCAACACCGCCCCCCGCGACAGCGGCGACTATCTGGTCTTCTCCACCTCCGATCCCCAGACCATTGAGCAGATCACCACCCTCCACTCCTCCATCACCGGCCGCAAGGGCGAACTGGAGGCCGTGCAGGCCAGAGGGGTCAGCACCGAGTCCTGGATCAGCGACTCCAACGGGCTGGACCTGCAGGTGGAGACCAGTACCACCGTGCGCCTGTGGTATGAGCTGACCGACGGCACCGTGCTGGAGCGGCGGTACGAACTGCCTGTTCGGCAGGAGGATCTGGAGGACGCCTCCTCCCCCGCCGCCCGGCTGTCCCAGCTCATCAACCAGCCCCAGGTGGCCAATCAGATCTACTTCGGCTCCATCGGCCAGAAGGACCGGCTGGTGGACGCCGCTCTGGTCAACCTTTACAACCCGGAGGACAACAGCTACGGCTTTGAGTACCTGCCCGCCGATCTGCTGAATCCCCTGCTGGAGGCCATACGGGCCGATGTTGCCGAGGGCAATCTGGGCCGCCGCTATCTGCTGGAGGACCAGGAGCGGATGGACAACTGCTGCTATGCCGACCTGGAGCTCACCTTCCGGCTGGATCAGTCCGGTACCTCCGGCGGCACCGCCCCCGCCAGCGAGGCCTCCACCTATACCGTCACCATCACCCTGCAAAAGAGCGCCGTCCACACCATGGAGGTGCTCAGCAGCTACCCCCACGCCTTCCTCTCCCAGGCGGAGGTCAACATACAGTCCAACAGCTGAACCCTCCGCCGCCATCCCTTCAGGGGCGCGCCGTCCAAAACGACGGCGCGCCCCTTTCACTTTTTAAAAAGCCTCGCAGAGTTTGCGCCCGCAGGCGCAAAATAAATTCAGATCTGTTTTTTCCGGGGACATGAGCCTCGGAAAAAACACTGCTCAGCCCACAAGCGTGCGCGCTTTGCGCGTGCGACGCAGCGGGCTGCATCCTGATCCCCAAAATGGCTTTGCCATTTTGGGGACTGCCGCGCCCTTTTGTTGCCTCTCCACAAATCCGACGACCTTTTTCCCAGTGTTGTGGGATACTTTTCCTTGATTTCTCAGCGTCATGTGCTATCATGTTGGTAAGTATCTCGGTAAGGAGGCTTGTGTATGATCGACCTGACCGTCCATCGCCAGGGCCTGGAGCATAACATCCGTATTGCCCGGGAAAACGGCGTGGTGATTCCCACCTTTGAAAATATGATCCATCCCGAGACGGTACCTCAGCCCATCCGGGACCGGCTGACCCATGTGGGCCTGTGGGATGTGGACCCGGCCAACCTGTTCCGCATCACCTGGAAGAACCAGCCGGTACCCACCGGCGGTCTGTACCGCTCCGCCCCCAACTACATCGAGCTGCCCCCCGCCCTCACCGGCGTGCCCGCCCGCATCCTGTGCCTGCCGGGCAAGTGGTTCCCCACTGGCTGCCACAAGGTGGGCGCCTCCTTCGGCTGTCTGGCGCCCCGTCTGGTCACCGGCCAGTTTGACGCCGCCTCCCAGAAGGCGGTGTGGCCCTCCACCGGCAACTACTGCCGGGGCGGCGCCTTCAACTCCAAGCTGCTGGGCGTCCACGGGGTGGCCATTCTCCCCGCCGGCATGAGCCAGGAGCGGTTTGACTGGCTGGCCTCCATCGACGCCGAGGTCATCAAGACCCCCGGCTGCGAGTCCAATGTGAAGGAGATCTTCGACAAGACCAACGAGCTGAGCCGTGACCCCAACTGTATGATCTTCAACCAGTTTGCCGAGATGGGCAACCACCTGTGGCACTATAAGGTCACCGGCGCGGCGGTGGCCGAGGCCTTTGAGGACGCCAAGCGCCCCGGCGACCGGCTGGCGGGCGCCTGCTTCACCTCCGGCTCCGCCGGCACCATCGGCTGCGGCGACTACCTGAAGGAGGTCTACCCCGCCATGAAGCTGGCGGTGGGCGAGGCGGTCCAGTGCCCCACCATCCTGAACAACGGCTTCGGCGACCACCGGGTGGAGGGCATCGGCGACAAGCACGTGCCCTGGATCCACGACGTAAAGAACACCGACATGGTGGTGGCTGTGGACGACAACGACGCCATGGCCCTGCTGCGGCTGTTCAACGAACCGGCGGGCAAGGCCCAGCTCATGGACGCCGGGGTGGACCCCCAGCTGGTGGAGCAGCTGTCCCTCATGGGCATCTCGGGCATTGCCAACGTGCTGTGCTGCATCAAGCTGGCCAAGTACTACGAGCTTACCGAGCACGATGTGGTATGCACCGTCCTCACCGACTCGGCGGATATGTACCGCTCCCGTCTGGCGGAGCTGACCGGGCAGCTGGGCGAGTACGACGCCAAAGCCGCCGCCTGGGACTTTGCCCTCCACCTGATGGGCCTGAAAACCGACTGCATGGCGGAGCTGGGCTACTACGACCGCAAGCGGGTCCACAACCTGAAGTACTACACCTGGGTGGAGCAGCAGGGCAAGACCACCGACGAGCTGGACGCCCTGTGGTACGGCACCGAGTGGGCCGACGTCCACAGCCAGGCCGACGCCCTGGATGAGCTGATCCGGGCCTTCAACGAGGAGACCGGGGTGCTGAAGAGCCTGTAAAAGGAGGTTCCTCCATGAAATATGTTCTGGGCGCCAAGTGCGTCAAATGCGGCAAGGAGTACGCCGCCGTCCCCGATCTCACCATCTGCTCCTGCGGGGGCATCCTGGATATCCAGTACGACTACGCCGCCCTCCGCCGGGATCTTTCCCGGGAAAAGCTGGCCCAAAACCCGGACCGCTCCATGTGGCGGTACCGCCCCCTGCTGCCTATGGAGGAGGAGTCCGCTCCCCCACCCCTGCGGGTGGGCTGGTCCCCCCTCTATGAGGCGGACCGGCTGGGGGCAGAGCTGGGGCTGAAAAAGCTGTACATCAAGGACGACGGCCAGAATCCCACTTCCTCCCTGAAGGACCGGGCCTCCGCCCTGGCGGTGGTCAAAGCCAGAGAGGCGGGAGCGGACACCATCGCCTGCTCCTCCACCGGCAACGCCGCCTCCTCTCTGGCGGGCAATGCCGCCGCGGCGGGACTGCGCACCTACATCTTCGTGCCCAGCAGGGCCCCCAAGGGCAAGGTGGCCCAGCTGCGGATCTTTGGCTCCACCGTCATCAGCGTGGACGGCTCCTATGAGGACACCTTCGAGCTGTCCAAGGCCGCCATTGACAAGTGGGGATGGTACAACCGCAACGCCGCCATTAACCCCTACCTGTCCGAGGGCAAAAAAACGGTGACTCTGGAGATCATGGAGCAGCTGAACTGGCAGGTACCCGACTACATCGCCCTCTCCGTGGGGGATGGCTGCACCATCGCCGGAGCCTGGAAGGGCCTTGTGGACCTGTACGAGGTGGGCCTTATTGACTGGCTGCCCAAACTCATCGCCGTCCAGGCGGAGGGCTGCTGCCCCCTGAACCGGGCCATCCAGACCGGACAGCCCTGGTCTCCCATGGCGGAAAACACCCTGGCCGACTCCATCGCCGTTGGGGTGCCCCGCAACCCGGACAAGGCTCTGAACGCCATCCGGGCCTCCCATGGCGTGGCCGTCAACGTGTCCGACGAGGAGATCCTCTCCGCCATGCCCCTGCTGGGCCGCACCCAGGGGGTGTTCGGCGAGCCGGCCGGAGTGGCCGGTACCGCCGGCGTGAAAAAGGCTCTGGAGCTGGGCCTGATCTCCCCCGACAGCACCGTGGTGAGCATCGTCACCGGCAACGGCCTCAAAGACGTACAAAACGGCATCAAGGCCGCCGGAGAGCCCATGATGGTATCCCCGGATATGGACGCGCTGCTTTCCGCCTTTGACCGGGCGGGCATCCGTCCCTGAAATCCACCAAAGAAAGGAACTTCATCCATATGAACGAACGTGCCGCCAAGGTCGGCGTCTGGGCCTACCTGCTCTTTACCGTGGCCAGCTTTGCTCTGGCCCTCTTCTATCTGCTGAACGGAGGCTTCCGTTCCAATGTCTCCCTGATCGCGCTGCCCGTATGGATGGGCTACACCGCCTTCACCACCATTAAGAGCGTGGCCGACCTCATCGGCGCCCAGAACCGTACCGCCAACTTCACCCGTATGCTGGATCGCTGGCAGGATGCCTTCGGCAAGCGGGGCTCCGCCCTTGCTCTGCTGGCCTTCATGACCATTGTCACCGGCGCCATCAAACTGGCCGTACCCTATATCCTGTTCCAGCTGGGCGTACAGTTCGCCTGACAGAAGCAGAAAGGAGCGCTTCATCATGTCTATCCTCATCCAAAACGGCACCCTGATCTGCCCGGAAGGCCCGGTACAGGCCGACCTGCGGGTGGAGGGAAACAAAATTGCCGAGATCGGTCCTGGCCTTCCCGTGGGGGACAGCCAGGTCATTGACGCCGCGGGCAAGCTGGTCTTCCCCGGCTTTATCGACACCCACACCCATTTTGAAATGAACAAGGGCACCATCAGGGAGACCGCCGACAACTGGGAGAGCGGCACCCGGGCCGCTCTGGCCGGCGGCACCACCTGCGTGCTGGACTTTGCCGAGCCGGAGCGGGGGGCCTCCCTTCAGTCCGCCCTGGACGAGTGGCACGCCCGGGCCGATGGCCACGCCAGCTGCCACTATGGCTTCCACATGACCATCAAGGACTGGGACAAACGCATCATCGCGGAGATCCCTCAGATGACCGCCCAGGGCGTCACCTCCTACAAGGTGTACCTGGCCTATGCCAATATCCGCATCTCCGACGGGGTGGCCTACGAGGTCATCAAGGCCGTGGGCAAGGAGGGCGGCGTGGTGGGCTGCCACTGTGAAAACGGCGACCTCATCGACCGGGCCATCGCCGAGCTGAAGGCCGCCGGCAAGCTGTCCCCCGCCAGCCATCCCCTGTCCCACACCGCCGCCATGGAGGCGGAGGCGGTGGACCGCTGGCTGGCTCTGGCCGAGCAGGCGGGCTACCCCGTGAACGTGGTCCACCTGTCCACCCAGCGGGGCCTGGAGGTGGCCCGTGCCGCCCGGAACCGGGGCCAGAAGGTCTATCTGGAGTCCTGCCCCCAGTACTTCACCCTCACCGAGGACAAGTACCACCTGCCCGGCTTCGAGAGCGCCAAGTATGTGTGCGCTCCCCCCGCCCGGCCCCAGTCCGACGTGGACGCCCTGTGGGAGGCCCTGGAGCACGGTGAGATCGACACCATCGGCACCGACCACTGCTCCTTCAATTTCAACCCCACCAAGATGCTGGGCAAGGACGACTTCTCCGCCATCCCCGGCGGCATCCCCGGCACCGAGCACCGCCCCCCCATCATGTACACCTGCGGCGTGAAATCCGGCCGCATCACCCCCCATCAGATGATGCTGGCCCTGGCTCAGCACCCCGCCCAGCTCTTCGGTATGTTCCCCCAGAAGGGCGCTCTGGCGGTGGGCAGCGACGCCGATATCGTAATCTTTGATCCTGATTATACCTGGCGTATTACCGCTGAGGCCCAGTATCAGCGGGTGGACTACACCCCCTACGAGGGCATGGAGATGGCGGGCCGCACCGACACGGTGCTGCTGGACGGCCAGGTGGCGGTACAGGATGGCAAGGTGGTCCGGGAGGGTCTGGGTCACTATGTGTCCCGTGGCCCCGCCCAGTTCTGGCGATGAAGCGCATCGGCGCCGTGCTGCTGGCCTCCGGTCTGGGCCGGCGGTTTGGCTCCAACAAGCTGTTGACGGCGGTAGAGGGCGTGCCCCTCTACCGCCGCGCCATGACCACCCTGGCGGGTGCGGGGCTGGACCGGCTGGCGGTGTGCTCTCCCTATCCGGAGGTACTGGCCGCCGGGGAGCAGCTGGGTTTTCTTCCCCTGTACAATCCTAATGGTGCAGAGGGTATTTCCGCCTCTATCCGCCTGGGGGTGTCCCGGATGGGGGACATGGACGGGGTGCTCTTTTCCGTATGCGACCAGCCCTTTTTGACCACAGATAGTATTATCAGACTAAAAAAGGCCTTTGAGGAATCAGAAAATGCCATCTGTGCCCTGTCCTGGGGAGGAAAACGGGGCAATCCCGTCCTCTTCCCTGCCGACCTGCTGGACGAGCTGGCCGCCCTCACCGGGGACACTGGCGGCGGCGCGGTGGTGAAGCGCCACCCGGAGCGGCTGACCCTGGTGGAGGCGTTTTCCCCGAAAGAGCTGGCCGATGTGGATCAGCCGGAGGACCTAGACTCATAACAGCAAGAGCAGGCCTCAAAGGGATTCGCTCTTGCTTTGTAACTTTTTTCCAACGCATATTTCTTTTTAAGATTTATTTCAGGTTGCCACTATTGCCCTGGTATGCTATAATCTAGACTACGAAATAAACGTATTTCGTTTATTTTGACCTCCGCCGTATTGCGGCTGAAAAAGAAAGGAAGAATGTTATGAAGAAGCGCGCATTGACTCTGCTCCTGGCTCTGGCCATGATCGTCAGCCTGGCTGCCTGCGGCGGCGGCGGTGGTCCTGCCGGCTCCTATAAGATGACCAAGATGAACGCTGCCGGCGTTGAGATGAACATTGAAGATCTGGCTGCCATGGCCGGTGTGGATATGACCGTCACCCTGGAGCTGAAGAGCGACGGCAACTTCACCCTGGACATGAGCGCTCTGGGCACCGGCAGCAACGTTTCCGGCACCTGGACCTCCAGCGGTAACACCGTGACTCTCTCCAGCGAGGGCGAGGATATTGCCGCTACCCTGAACGGCAATACGCTGGTCATGGAGCAGGACGGCCAGTCCCTTACCTTCGAGAAGCAGTAAGTCTGTTCTCTTACTTATCAAAACGCCTGTGAACCGGACTGTCCCATTTGGGGCAGTCCGGTTTTTCTTCCAGTCTCTGACCTTGCGTCTTTCCCGGGGGACATGCTATAATAATGTCTGCTGAATAAACTGAAAATCGGTTTATTCACGGGGCGGTAGCCGCGCAATTCCACAAAAATGGCTCAAAAGAGCCTCTTTTGTGGAATTCAGCCATTGCTACAACGCGTATTTTCACTGGCGCGTTGAAACGCGCCAGTGAAAGGTGCAAGGTTTTTAGCCGAAATTGTCCAAAAACCTTGCACTTAAATAAAGCCATTTGGCCTTGAAAGCCTTGCTTTTCAAGGCTTGTGGCTTTGTTCAGTACACATTATAATGAGGCCCTACAACCACCTGCCATATACGCAAGAAAGGAAGGACCTTATGAAGCTGATCCGAACCCGACTTCTTTTGCCTCTGTTGGCAGTTCTGTTTCTGACTGCGGGACTGACCGCCTGCGGCAGCGCCCCCCAGAGCGCCCCCACTGATCCCAGTGCCGACGTGGTGGGTATTTACCGCCTGCACACCATCTCCGCCGCCGGGCTGGAGCTGGACGCCGACGCGCTGAGCGAGACTATGGGCACCCAGATCTCCATCCAGCTGGAGATCAAGGCCGACGGCACCTTTGCGCTGGACACCGCCATGCCTGATCTGAACCGCCAGGAGACCATCTCCGGCGCCTGGAGCCAGAAAGACGGCGCCCTCACCTTCGCCACCGACAGCGAGGAACTGCCCGTTACCCTTGCCGACGGGCTGCTGACCCTGGAGCAAAACGGCCAGAGTTTGGTATTTGAAAAGACCTGAGCCCACGCCGCGGCAGACGGGAACCTCCCGCCTGCCGCGTTTTTTTGCAAAAACGGCAGGGGCCGGACGCCCGCTCCTGGCGTCCGGCCCCTGCCGAAGGAAAGAGGATACAATGAAATGAAAAGAAACTGTCTCTTGCGAGTATTATCATACCCAAGAGATGTTAACGAAAAAATCCTCAGGTGTTACAATTCCGTTAAATCTTTCACCCACTCTGTAAAGATCCTGTGAAGAACAGCGAAACGGGCAGCGTTGCGCTCGCTGCCCGTCTCTTATGATTGGAGGATAGAATGAAAAGAAGCTTTGTCTCTTGCAAGTGTTATCCTACCAGTGGGTTGTTAAAAAAGGTAGCTTTGTTTGTTACAATTTGATTAAATGTACAAAAAGGCCGGCTTCTTTACCTCAAATTCTGGAAGAAACTTTGCAGCAGGGCGGTACATTCCTCCTCCATCAGGCCGCCGTAGATGCGGGGATGGTGGTTGAACCGCTCTTCAAACAGATTGAGCACCGACCCGCAGCACCCCGCCTTGTCGTCCTTGGCCCCGTAGTACAGGGCGGGGATGCGGGCATTGACAATGGCCCCGGCGCACATGGGGCAGGGCTCCAGAGTGACGTACAGGGTGCAGCCCGTCAGCCGCCAGCCCCCCAATGTGCGGCAGGCCTGGTGGATGGCCTCGATCTCAGCGTGGCCCAGAGCGGTGCGGGCGGTCTCCCGCCGGTTGCGGCCCTCCCCCACCACCACGCCCTCCTTCACGATGACGCAGCCTACCGGCACCTCGCCCTCCTCCATGGCCTGACGGCCCAGCTCCAGGGCGCGGGCCATATAGTCCCGGTTCTCCATCCGCTCTCCTCCTTTTCAAATGCGTCCTTTGTGGTCATGTGTCCTTATATTTGTTATAGCATAATTCCAACGGCTATGCTATACTATTTGAAGGAAACCAAACTTTTTTGCAGGTGATCGTTTTGGTCGAAATCGTTCTCATCGCCGTCAGCCTGGCCCTGGATGCCTTTGCCGTTTCGGTGTCCAGCGGCATCTCCATCCCCGGCTTCGGCGGCAGACAGGCCGTGAAAATGGGGATCTGGTTCGGGTGCTTCCAGTTTGCCATGCCGCTGATCGGCTGGCTGCTGGGCACCAGCGTCAGCCAGTACATCGAGGCAATGGACCACTGGGTGGCCTTCACTCTGCTGGCTATCATCGGCGGCCGGATGGTGTGGGGCGCTCTGCGCCACGGCGCCGGCGAGGAGGAAGAAGCTCCCTCCGACCTGTCCGCCCGGCGGCTGTGCCTGCTGGCCATCGCCACCAGCATCGACGCCCTGGCCGTGGGCGTGTCCATGGCCTTTATGAACGTGCCGGTGCTCCTCTCCGCCGTGGTCATCGGCGTGGTGGCCTTTGTGCTGTCGGTGGCGGGCGGTCTGGCGGGCCGCCGGCTGGGGGCCCTGTTCCAGCGGCGGGCCGAACTGGTGGGCGGTCTGGTGCTGGTGGGCATCGGGATCAAAATTCTGGCGGAGCATACGATGGGAGGCTGAATCGTGGGCATTTGGGAACGTCTGAACCTGGACCCGGCGGCTCACCGTATGGTGGCCCTGGTGGGGGGCGGCGGAAAGTCGTCCACCATGTACGCCATGGCCAAACAGGCGGCGGACAGCGGGCGCAAGGCGGTGGTCACCACCACCACCCACATCCTCCCCCATCCCGGCCTGCCTCTGGCGGGGGATCTGGCCCAGCTTGCCGCCCTTCTGAAGGAGCACCGGGTGATCACTCTGGGGGCCTATGATGAGCGCGGCAAACTCACCGGCGCGGCAGACCCCGCCGCCTGTCTGGAGCTGGCCGACGTGGTACTCATCGAGGCCGACGGGGCCAAGCTGCTCCCCCTGAAGGCTCCGGCGGACCATGAGCCGGTGATCCCTCCCGCCTGCCATGCCGTCATTGCGTCGGCGGGCCTGGACAGCGTGGGCAAATCCGTGGGGGAGATCTGCCACCGGCCGGAGCGGGTGTGCGCCCTGCTGGGAGTGGAGCCCGACCACAAAATCACCCCCGCCGACGTGGCGGCCATTCTGTCCAGCCCTCTGGGCGGGCGAAAAGACGTGGGACAGGCCATGGCCTTCCGCTGTCTGCTGAACAAGGCGGACAATGACCAGCGGCGGGCCTGGGGAATGGAAATTCAGGAGCTGTTGGCCCAGCAGGGCATCCACAGCGCCATTACTTACTACAAAGAAGAGGAGCGGGGCGGACTATGCTTATTTTAGTGAAAGGCGCGGGAGATCTGGCCACCGGCACGGCGGTGCGGCTGTACCGGGCGGGCTTTCAGGTGGTCATGACCGACGTGGCCCAGCCCACGGCGGTACGGCGGACCGTGGCCTTCTCCCAGTGTATCTACGACGGTCAAACCACCGTGGAGGGCATCACCGCCCGGAAGGCGGAAAGTCGGGACCAGGTCAGGGACATTCTGGCCGCCGGAGAGATCCCGGTACTGGTGGACCCCCAGGCGGCCATTCTGACCCAGCTGCCCTTTACCGTGGTGGTGGACGCCATTCTGGCCAAGCGCAACCTGGGCACCACCATCAGCGACGCCCCCATTGTGCTGGCTCTTGGCCCCGGGTTCACCGCCGGGGTGGACTGCCACGGGGTCATTGAGACCAAGCGGGGCCACGACCTGGGCCGGCTGATCCTGGAGGGTGCCGCCATCCCCAACACCGGCGTGCCCGGCGACGTGGGGGGCTACACCACCGAGCGCATCATCCGGGCTCCCGCGGACGGGCCCTTTGAGCCGGTGGCTCAGATCGGCCAGCAGGTCAGCCTGGGGGACGTGGTGGCCCGTGTCAACGGCATTCCCGTCACCGCCCAGCTCACCGGCATCGTCCGGGGGATGCTCCCCGCCGGTATTCCGGTGACCGCCGGGATGAAGTCGGGTGACATTGATCCCCGGTGCCAGGTGCGCCACTGCTTCACCGTGTCCGACAAGGCCCGGGCCATCGGCGGCGGCGTACTGGAGGGTATTTTGTACTTTGGAAGGAGATTACACCTGTGGAACGACTGATTTTGTGCGGCGGAGGCCACGTCTCCCTGGAGCTGGCCTATGTGGCCGCCCGGCTGGAGTTCGAGGTCATCGTCATTGACGACCGGCCGGAGTTTGCCAACGAGGACCGCTTCCCCATGGCCCATCAGGTGCTGTGTATGCCCTTTGAGGAGGCCCTCAACCGGCTGGGCAGCCGGGACAGCGACTATTTTGCCATCCTCACCCGGGGCCACGCCTTTGACAAGGACTGCCTGGCCCAGGTGCTGCGGGGGCAGTACGCCTATGTGGGCATGATCGGCAGCCGAACCAAGGTGGCCGCCGTGTACAAGGCTCTGCGGGAGGAGGGCTTTTCCCAGGAAATGCTGGACGGGGTATACTCCCCCATCGGCCTGTCCATCGGGGGCCAGACCCCGGCGGAGATCGCCGTGGCCATTGCCGCCCAGCTGATCCAGGTCCGCTCTCAGCGGGGCCCCGGCGCCGTCAAGCCGCCGGAGGGGCCGGGTGTGCTGTGCACCATTGTGGAGAAGCACGGCTCCGCCCCCCGGGGTGTGGGCGCCTGGATGCTGGTGCGCCCCGACGGCAGCTGCGCCGGTACCATCGGCGGCGGCGCTGTGGAGTATGAGGCCAAAAACCACGCCCTGGCGCTGTGGCAGTCCGGGGGACAGGAGGAGGTCGTGGAGTACGACCTGTCCCACGCCGCCGCCGAGCTGGGCATGGTGTGCGGCGGCCGGGTGAAGGTCCGCTTTACGCCGAGAAAAATCTGACCGTACAGAGCCGCCGGGCATTGCCCGGCGGCTTTTTTGCGTCTGCTCCACAAAATGTCCCAAAAAATGAAACCGTTTGTACGCCAGAACCGTGTATAGGGCAGAAAGGAGGGCGGCTCACATGGACGAAGGATGGAGAGAGCCGGGCTGGCTGGCCCGGCAGTATGGTCCGGCGGTGTTTCGGCTGGCCTATGCCCGGACGGGCAGCCGGACCGACGCGGAGGACATCATGCAGGAAGTCTTTGTCTGCCTGCTGAAGGCAAAGCCGGACTTTACCGACCGGGAGCACGCCAAGGCCTGGCTGCTGCGGGTGGCGGTCAACTGCGCCAACGACTGGTTCCGGGCCCCCTGGCGGCGGCGGGAGGAGCCCCTCTCCCCCACCCTGCCCGCCTCAAACGGGCCGGAGGAGGGCGGCCTGGTGGAGGCGGTGCTGGCCCTGCCCCCCAAGTACCGGGCGGTGGTTCACCTGTATTACTATGAGGAGCTGAGCGTGGCGGAGATTGCCGCCATTTTGGGCAAAAGCCAGAGCGGCGTCAAGTCCCGGCTGTTCCGGGCCAGGGCTCTGCTGCGGGAATGGATGGAGGCGGATGAAGATGTTTCCCACGGACTATAAGCGGGAGATGGACGCTCTGGAGCCCAGCCGGGCCGCCATGGACCGGCTGGAGGCGCTGACAAAAGGAGAAGCGGAAGTGAAGCAGGTAAGACGGTTTGGACGCCGGGCGGTGGTGGCGCTGACTCTGTGCGCCGCCCTTGCGGTTTCCGCCCTGGCGGCGGGAACCGGCATCTGGCAGAGCATTTCCGCCAGGCAGGGCCCCTTTTCCCAGATCGCCCAGACCATTCATGGTGCCCTATGCACCGACCAGGGCATCGAGGTCCAGGTGCTCAGCGCCCTGGCCGACGATGTGCGGGGGCAGGTCTATTTTACCGTCCGGGACGTGACCGGCGACCGGCTGGACCGTCAGCTTACTCTGAAGGCAACGGCAGACAGCGATATCGGCGGCGAGCTGGTGGAGTACGATCCGGAAAGCCGCACCGCCCTGTTTGTGGCCCATTTAAACTATTATGACCCCCAGATTCATGGAGCTGTGGGAATCATCACAGGCCGGAAAAAGCAATGCGGCGGCACCATACGTCTGGCTCTGGACGGCATGACTACCCGAAACGGACAACTGGAGGCCTCCGCCTCCTGCGCCGGAGTGACCGATCAGCTGCTGGACAGCCTGCCCCTGTCCGACCAGGACAGGGTGGTCCTGCATATCGAGGAGAGCGGCCATACCCGGGCCATCCTGCCGGACCGGCAGGTGGTGCTGGCTCCCGGCCAGACCCCCATGGCCATGGAGGGTACGGAGGATGTGACCATCTCCTCCATGGGCTTTGCCAGCGACGGCCGCTTCCATGTCCGGGTGGCCTATGCGTCAGGGATCACCCACGACGATGTGAGCATGGGCTATTTCCTCTCCCGGATCTACCCTAAAGACGACAGCCAGGCGGGCCAGGAGAAGTACTGGCTGCCCATGGTGATCACCCAGGTGGACGGGGGCCTGGACGTAATGTTCCCCCTCATTCAGGCCGGCGAAGCCAACGAACTGGACGAAGTGTATTTTTACGGCTGCTATACCCTCCCGGGGGTGGTTATCCCGGGAACCTGGGACATCTCCTTTGAAATGACCTACCACCCCTCCACCACCCTGGCCTGGACGGGCGAGCTGGCCGGGCGGCAGGTGACCCGGGTGACGGTCTCTCCCATGACAGTCACCATGGACAGCAACGATACCGGCGGCTTCAGCTCCGACACGCTCTATGCCATCCTGAAAGACGGCACATCGGTGGCCGCCCAACCCTCTGTAGGTCAGTATGTCAACGTGGGACAAGACGTAGAGGTCATGCGTGCCTACAACACCTGGGAATTTGAGCAGCCCGTGGAGGTATCCCAGATTCACCATTTGACCCTTCTGGAGCAATCCATTCCCGTTCATTGACCCACATCTCTAAAGCCGCCGGGCGTGGCCCGGCGGCTTTTTGATGCCCTTGACATCCTCGTTTTTCCCCGCTATAATCTTCTACAGAAGAAGAACTTCTACAACAGACGAAGGAGGTGCAAACCATGAAGCAGGAGATCCGCCGCCTGCCCGACAGCGAGTTGGAGCTGATGCAGATCATCTGGGACAAGGAGCCCCCGGTGACCCGGCCGGAGATTGAGGAGGCCCTGGCCCATACCCATCCCCTGGCGCCCACCACCATCCTCACCTTCCTCACCCGGCTGTGCGACAAGGGCTTTCTCAAGCTGGAGCGTCGGGGCAAGGTAAACTACTACACACCGATTGTCACCAGAAAGGCCTATCTGGCCCAGGCCAGCCGTGGGGTGCTGGACCAGCTCTTCGGCGGCTCGGTGGCCGCCCTGGCCACCTCTCTGGTGGACGCCGGGGTGAGCCGCGAGGATTTAGAGGAACTGCGTAAGATGCTGGAGGAGGGACGGCTGTGAACCTTGTGCTTATCTGGGGCTACCGTCTGTTTGTGGCCGTCCTGCTGGCCGGCGGCATCGCCTATGCCTTCCATCGGGAGTGGAGCTACGAACAGCAGGTGGCCCTCACCGGCTGCACCAGCCGGGACAGCCGCGCACGCAGCACGGTGGTTTGGCTCACTCCCTGGTCCCTTCCCATTGTGGTAGCCGTGCTGTGGCTGATCACCCTGATCTATGCCGGTCCGGCGGTGGGGGCCGCCGTACTGACGGAGTTCTCCCTCCAGCTGATGGTGCTGCTCACCTTCTATTTCGGAGCGCTGATGCTCCTGCTTCCCCTGCTGCGGCGGAAGATCTCCGCCCGGGCCTGCGCCACCCTGTGGCTGCTGCCCGTCTTTCTCTATTACAACCTGACGGTCTGGCGGATGAGCTACCTGCCGCCCCTGGTGGTCCTGCGGGTGCCGCCCGGCGTGGTCCCCACGCTGCTGGGGCTGTGGGCGGCGGGCTTTGTGGCGGTGGTGCTGTGGCATATGGTCTCCCACTTCCGGTTCCGCCGGGCCATTTTACGGGACGCCAGGCCGGTGGAGGAGCCGGACGTGGTCAATCTGTGGTGGAAGGAACAGCGCCAGTCCCTGCTCAAGCAGCATATCAGGTTGGTCACCAGTCCCCATGTTACCTCCCCCCTGACCATCGGGCTGTTTCACTCCGCCATGTGCCTGGTGCTGCCGGAGCGGGCCTATACCCTGGACCAGTACCGGCTCATCTTCCGCCACGAGCTGCGCCACGTCCAGCGCCGGGACATAGACACCAAATGTTTTTACATCCTGTGTAAGGCCCTGTGCTGGTTCAATCCCCTGATGTGGCTGGCCGCCCGGAGGGCCTCCGCCGATCTGGAGCTGTCCTGCGACGAGATGGTGGTATACGGCGCGGATGACCAGACCCGCCGGGAATACGCCTCCCTCCTGCTGGAGTCCGCCGGGGACGACCGGGGGCTGTCCACCTGCCTGTCCTCTTCCGCCTCCAGCCTGCGCCACCGGCTGCGGGGGGTGGTCAGCCCCGGGGAGCACACCTCGGGGACCAAGCTGCTGGCCCTTATGATGGCCATCCTGGTGCTGTGCTCCGGCCTGGTGGGGGTGAGCGGCAGCTACGGCACCCTGGGAGAGGTGGCTTTGGCCTCTTACGGGCCGGACTACAAGGTGTCCTTTGTATCCATCGATGGGAGAACCCGCTACCGCGCTCAGCGGGATGTAGCCCCCCAGATCGGTGAGCCCCTGCTGGACTACCTGTCCGCCCTGCCGGTGACCAAGCTGGCCACCGGTCAGACGGTCAGTGACAGCGAGGGCAGCCACCTGAGCGCCTTTGTGGCCGCAGGGGACGCATATCTCTTTCTGAACCTCACCGACCAGCTGTGCTCCCTCCAGGACGTGAACAGCGACTCGATCTCTGCGGTGCTCTGCCGGGTGGACGGCCCGGTGGACTGGGATTACCTTGAGTCCCTGCTGGAATAATCCAAACAAAAGAGCGGCCCCGGCGCAAATGCGCCGGGGCCGCGTTTCGTTTGGATGTTACCGCTCTTCTCTAAAATAGGGCAGGCCCAAGGAGTTGGGCGGCTGCTTGTCTTTGCTGTTGCGCAGGGAGGTAAAGATCAGCACGATGACAGTGACCACATAGGGCAGGATCTTGTACAGCTCGTCAGGGATAAAGGCCAGGTGGAGCCGCTGGTACAGGATCATCAGCGCGCCGAAGAGGATGGAGCCCCAGATGGCGTTGAGGGGCCGCCACAGGCAGAAGATCACCAGGGCCACCGCCAGCCAGCCCTCGCCGGACAGGGCCTCGTGGTTCCACACGCAGCTGGCGATGGTCATAATGTACACCATGCCGCCGATGGCCGAGATGCCGCCGCCGATGACGGTGGCCAGGTACTTGTACAGGGTGACGTTGACGCCGGCGGCGTCGGCAGTGGCGGGAGACTCGCCCACTGCCCGCAGGGACAGGCCCGCCCGGCTCTTGTTGAGGAACAGGTGCATCCCCACCGTCAGCACCAGGCCCAGGTAGAGGAAGATGCTGTGGCCGAAGAGCAGGGGGCCCACCACCGGCAGCTGCTGAAGGGCCGCCGGGAAGGGGGAATTGAGAAAGACCGCCTTCAGGTCGTTGCTCACCGCCACATAGCCGCCGGAGCTTACCCGCATATACTCGCCGATGAACTGACCCGCACCGGTGCCGAAGATGGCCAGGGCCAGGCCGGTGACGTTCTGGTTGGCCCGGAGGGTGATGGTGAGGAAGGAGTAGATGAGGGCCCCAATGGCGCCCCCCAGGAAGGCAAAGAGCAGGGCCAGGATGACGGCCAGCACGCCGCTGGTGCCGCCGGCGCCCTCGAAGTAGAAGGCAGCGCCCAGGCCCATGGCTCCGCCCATGAACATCATGCCCTCCACGCCCAGGTTCAGGTTGCCCGCCTTTTCCGACAGGATCTCGCCCAGGGTGCCGTAGAGCAGGGGCACGCCGTTGAGGACGGCGGCCATGATAAGGAGCAGGACCGCGTTGCTGTTGATATCCATTACTTGGCCACCTCCTTATGGCTGCCCCGGAAGATGAGGCGGTAGTTGATGAAGAACTCACAGCCCAGCATACAGAACAGGAAGATGCCGGTGATGATGTCCGAGATGGAGGCGGGGACGGCCAGCTGAGTCTGGAGGGTGTCCGCCCCCTTGTCCAGCACCGCCAGCAGCATGGAGATGCCCACCATGGCAAAGGGATTGAGCTGCGCCAGCCAGGCCACGGTGATGGCGGTAAAGCCCACGCCTGCGGCCACGCCGGCATGGAGGGTATTGTCCGCGCCGGAGGCCACGATAAAGCCCACCAGGCCGGCAATGGCGCCGGACAGGAACATGGTGCGCATGATGATCCTGCCCACGTTCATACCGGCATACCGGGCGGTGTTCTCGCTCTCGCCGATGACGGCGATCTCGTAGCCCTGCTTGGTGTACTTCATATAGAAGAACATGGCCGCCGTCAGGATGAGGACGATGATCCAGCCGCAGTGGACCCCCAGCACCTTGGGCAGCACGGCGGCGCGGTCAAACTGAGGAATGATCTGGGAGCCGGGCCGCCCCTCCCAGGGACCGCCCTGGAGCCACTTGACCACGCCGATGATGATATAGTTCATCATCAGGGTGAACAGGGTCTCGTTGGTGCCCCACTTGGCCTTGAAGAAGGCGGGCACCAGGGCCCACAGGCCGCCGCAGATGGTACCGGCCACGGCCATGACCACCAGCAGCACGGGGGCGGGGAGCTGATCCGCCCAGAACAGGGCAAAGTAGCTGGCGCCCACAGCGCCGGCGGTGATCTGACCTTCGGCGCCGATGTTCCAAAAGCGCATCTTGAAGCAGGGCGCGATGGCCAGAGCGGTACCCAGCAGAGGCACGGCGATACGCACCGTCTGCCGGATGGCGGTGGGCTTGCCCAGAGAGCCGCTCACCATGGTGCCGAAGGCCCCGAAGGGGTTGTGGCCCATCAGCAGGAAGATAAGGGCGCTGATGAGAATGGCCGCCAGGAAGGAGGCTCCCCGGATGGCCCACACCTGGCCCTTGGGCATCCCATCCCGCTTGGCCAGGCGGATCAGGGGCGTATTGGATTCATGCACGGTCCTCTCCCTCCTTTCCCCCGCCCACACGGGTCATAAGCAGGCCCACCTGCTCCTTGGTGGCGGACGGTCCGTCCACAATGCCGGACACCTGGCCGCCGCACAGCACCAGGATCCGGTCGCACAGCTCCAGCAGCACGTCCAGGTCCTCGCCCACCAGCAGCACCGCCACTTCCTTCATCTTCTGTTCGTTGAGCAGCCGGTAGATGGTGTAGGAGGAGTTGATGTCCAGGCCCCGGACCGGGTAGGCGGTCATGAGCACCGTGGGGGCGGAGGCGATCTCCCGGCCCACCAGCACCTTCTGCACGTTGCCGCCGGACAGACGGCGCACCGGGGTAGCCACCCCGGGGGTGACGATCTCCAGCTCGTCGATGAGCTTTTCCGCCAGGGCCTTGGGGGCCTTCCGGTCCACCAGGGGGCCGGGGGTGTCCTTGTAGGTCTTGAGCATCATATTGTCCACCATGCCCATGCCGCCCACCAGGCCCATGCCCAGCCGGTCCTCGGGCACGAAGGCCAGAGAGACGCCCACCTTGCGGATCTGGCCGGGGGTCTTGCCCACCAGCTCCTCTCCCGCCTTGTCCACCGGCACATGGTTGCCGGCGATGTCGCTGTTGGGGTGGGGCGGATAGTAGAAGATATGTCCGGACTCCGCCTTCTGCAGGCCGGCGATGGCCTCCAGCAGTTCCTTCTGACCGGAGCCGGCGATACCGGCGATGCCCAGGATCTCGCCGCCGTACGCCTGGAAGGAGATGTCCTTCAGCACCGGCAGGCCCTCGCCATTGCGGCAGTTCAGGCCCTTCACCTCCAGACGGAGATCCCTGTACTTGGCCTGGGGCCGGTCGATGTTCAGGGTGACGGCATGGCCCACCATCATCTCGGTGAGCTTTTGAGGGTTGGTCTCACTGGTGTTAACGGTGCCGATGTACTTGCCCTTGCGGAGGACCGCCACCTTGTCAGACAGGGCCATCACCTCGTGGAGCTTGTGGGTGATGATGACGATGGCCTTGCCGTCGGCCTTCATGGCCCGAAGGATGTTGAAGAGCCGGTCGGTCTCCTGGGGGGTAAGGACGGCGGTGGGCTCGTCCAGAATGAGGATCTCGGCCCCCCGGTAGAGCACCTTGACGATCTCCACCGTCTGCTTTTCCGACACCGACATATCGTACACTTTCTTGTTGGGGTCGATGCCGAAGCCGTACTTGTCGCTGATGGCCTGGACCTGGGCGGCCACCGTCTTGCGGTCGTGCTCCTTCCCCTTCAGGCCCAGGGCAATGTTCTCGGCGGCGGTAAACACCTCCACCAGCTTGTAGTGCTGGTGGATCATACCGATGCCGTGGGTGAAGGCGTCCTTGGGGGAGCGGATGGTCACCGGCTTGCCGTCGGCCAGAATTTCTCCCTCGTCAGGGAGATAGATGCCGGAGAGCATATTCATCAGCGTGGTTTTACCGCTTCCGTTTTCCCCCAGCAGGGAGAGGATCTCCCCCCGATCGATGGCCAGGTCAATGCCATCGTTGGCCACCACCTTGCCGAAGCGTTTGGTGATGTGCCTGAGTTCAATTGCATGGACAGTTTCCAAGGCTGTCATCCTTCCTGTGATGAGACATGGGTGAGTGGTGCATCATTGCCTTTCCCGGGAAAAGACACAAAAGAGGGCTGCGGGGCAGCCCTCTTTTGTAAATGGATCGTGATTAACCGAAAGCGGAGTTGAGCCACTCGATGCCGTCGATCTGCACGGTAAAGTAGGGCGCAGACTGGAAGTGGGACTCATGGAAGGCCCCGTCAAACACGGCCTCCTCAGAATCGGCCACAAAGTCACCGTCGGTGTCCAGGGCCATGCAGGTGGTGAGAGGCTGACCCTTTACGGTGAAGGTGGAGGTGTCGAACACCTGCAGCTCGCCGTCATGGATGGCCTTCTCCACTTCAGCCAGCTTCTCAGCGGTGCCGGGGGCGGCGATGTCCTCATTCAGAGGAGTCATGACCACAGCGCCCTGGTCCATGCCGTGGCACCAATCCTGGTCGAAGGGCTGGTCGTTGGCCACGGCCTCGATGGCGTAGGCAAAGTACACGGACCAGTCGATGCGGGTGCCAATGAGGGAGGCGTCGGGGGCCACGGAGATCATGTCGTTGTTGTAGCCGGTGTGGAAGGCGCCGGCGTTCTGAGCGGCGGTGGCGGGGGTGGTGTTGTCGGAGTGCTGGGAGATCATGACGCAGCCGGCGTCGCACAGAGCCTTGGCGGCGTTGCCCTCCTCCGTGGCGTTGGACCAGGAGCCCACGAACTGGACCTTCATGGTCACGCTGGGGCACACGCTCTTGGCGCCCAGGTAGTAGGCGGTAAAGCCGGAGATCACCTCGGCGAAGGAGTAGGCGCCCACATAGCCGATGACGGCCTGCTCGGGGGTGATCTCGCCGTTGTCGATCATCTCCTGCATCTTCATGCCGGCCACCACGCCGGCCAGGTAGCGGCCCTCGTAGATGTTGGCGAAGGCGTTGTGGGTGTTCTCCAGGTCGTCCACGGCGGAGGCCTGGTTGGTGCAGGCGATAAACTCAATGTCGGGATAGTCGGGGGCCACCTTCAGCATATAGGGCTCAAAGCCGAAGGAGTTGTTGATGATCAGGTCGCAGCCCTCCTCAGCCAGCTCGATGTTGGCCTCCTCGCAGGAGGAATCCTCGCCGATGTTCCACTTGACCTTCCAGTCAATGGTGATGCCCTTCTCAGCCAGAGACTCAGTGACGGCCTCCTTGCCGCGGATGAAGTTGTAGGTGTAGCCCTGGTCGTTCTCGTCGCCGATGCAGATCAGGCCCACCTTGACGGTCTTGCCCTCGCCGGAGGGGGTCTCGCTGTTGCCGGAGGGAGTCCCGCCGCTGGGGGACTCGCCGCCGCCGCCGTTGCCGCCGCAGGCAGCCAGGCTCAGCATCATGGAACCGGCCAGGAGCATTGCAAGCAGTTTTCTCTTCTTCATGTCCAAATTTCCTCCTTTTAGATCCGATATGACTTCCAACTTTCCTTCAAAACAGCCTGTTCCCCGCAGGCTGGTCTGAACACACAAAAAGACACACGGGCCGTCGGGGACGCCGGCCCCTACGCCCATCTTGTAGGGGGCGGCCTCTGGACGCCCCGCAATTCCCGGCGTTGGCTCAGCAGAACTCCACGCCGTCCTCTACACTCATACTCTTAATTTTTGCCAGAGATTCCACCCGCACGCCCATGCCCCGGATCAGATCGCCGCCGGGCTGGAAGGCCTTCTCCACCGCGATACCGGCGCCCACCAGGGTGGCCCCGGCGTCCAGCACCAGCTTGATGAGGCCCTGGAGGGCGGAACCGTTGGCCAGGAAGTCGTCAATGATGAGCACCCGGTCCTCGGGCAGCAGGAACTGCTTGGCCACAATGATATCGTACACCTTGCCGTGGGTGAAGGATTCCACCTTGGAGGTGTACACGTCGCCGGCGATGTTCTTGGTCTTGTTCTTCTTGGCGAAGATCACCGGACAATCAAAAAACTGCGCGGCCACACACGCGATCCCGATCCCCGATGCCTCGATGGTCAAAATCTTGGTAACCCCGCAGTCCTTGTACAAACGCAAAAATTCCTTACCCATTTCCTGAAACAGCTTTACATCCATCTGATGATTGAGGAAGCTGTCCACCTTCAGCACGCCGCCTTCCCGAATGATGCCGTCGGTGCGGATGCGATCTTCCAGCAATTTCATATCGCCGTCTCCTTAACAAAAAATTCATATTTATTGTATCGAATTCTGCATCCCTCTGCAACTGACCATATTCTATCAAAAAACAACGCCCTCGTCACCCCTTTTTATTGATTTTGTCTGATCTATATGGGGTTTTTTCTGCCATCCTTCCGAAAGGCCCTCCGTTTTTCGTTGTACTTTGCCCGCTCCTTTGCTAAAATAAGAGGTGTCAGACCCTTGCCCCTGTTTTACCCACGATAAAGGAGGTCTTTTTTCCATGAAGCGTCGGATCTGTGCGGCGGCTCTCACCGCCGCTTTCCTGCTTTGCGCCGCTCCTCTCTCCCCCGCCGCCCGGGCCTTCTCCGACACCGGCGGCCACTGGGCCCAGGCCCACATCGACAAAGCCCGGGAGTATGGCCTGATGGAGGGCTATCCCGACGGCCGGTTCGGCATCGGGGACGAGATCACCCGGGCGGAATTTGTCACCGTTCTGTGCCGGATGTTCGGCTGGGATATGATCGCTCCATCCGCCCCCTCCTACATAGACTGCGGCACCAAGGAGTGGTATTACTCCGCGGTGGAGACCGCCCGGGCCCACGACGTGATGGACCCCAACGGCGCCTTCCGCCCCCTGGACCTGATCAGCCGGGAGGAGATGGCGGTGATGCTGGTGCGGGCCCTGGGATACGACACCCTGGCCCAGGACCTGTCCTCCCTCTCCCTCCCCTTTGACGACGTGAAAAACAACGGGGGCTATATCGCCATCGCCTACGACATCGGCATGATCAAGGGGGTGTCCGGCCCCAACGGTCAGCTCAAGTTCCTGCCCGCCCACTCGGCCACCCGGGAGGAGGCCGCCACCATGCTGGTGCGGGTGTATGAGCGCTACCTCTCCAAGGTGGACTGGCTCCACGGCTTCTATGCCTTCTCCTCCTACGCCCAGATCAACCTGACCGCCGACATGGATGCGGTCAGCCTGGGCTGGGCCCGGCTTGAGTACGGCCCGGACGGCCCCACCCTCAACTCCACCAACACAAACGGCAACGACTGGGTGAAACCCTCCGATCCCACCCCCGCCACCGACTACTTCACCAGCCACGGAGTGGACTACAACCTGTGCGTCTTTGGCTCTGCCACCGACTCGGTGACCCTGGCCGACGGCTCCACCACCTCCACCGTGGCCGCTGTGGTCAACAACTCCAACGCCCGGGCCCAGGCCATCGACGCCCTGGTGGCCGCCGCCGGGGACTACGCCGGCCTGACCATCGACTTCGAGGGGCTGAAGGGGGACACCATAAAAAAGAATTATGTCACCTTTATGCAGGAGCTGCGCTCCGCCCTGCCCGCCGGCAAGGCCCTGTATGTGTGCGTGCAGCCCGACACCTGGTACACAGGCTTTGACTACCGGGGCCTGGGTGAGGTGTGCGACAAGGTGATCCTCATGGCCCACGACTATCAGTGGACCTCCATCCCAGAGTCCTATGTGGGCACCGGCAACACCGACTCCCCCGTCACCCCCATCGCCAGCGTGTACGAGGCCCTGCGGGATATCACCGATCCAGCCGCCGGCGTCCGGGACGCGGGCAAGATCGCCCTGGCCATCTCCTTCGGTTCCGCCGGGTTCCACGTTGACCAGGACGGAAAACTCCTGGACACCACCATCTACCACCCCGGCCCCTCCACCCTGGCCGCCCGGCTGGCCCAGCCGGACACGGCGGTGACCTACAGCGACAAGTACCGCAATCCCTGCGCCGTCTACACCAATGAGGAGGGGGAGCGCTACAAGGTATGGTATGAGGACGCCCGCAGCGTGGCGGACAAGCTCCAGCTGGCCAAAATGTTCGGGATCACCGGGGTGTCCCTGTGGCGGGTAGGCACCATTCCCGCCAGCAGCGGATACGACGTGTGGAGCGCCGTCCAGGCCGCCCGATGACGGGACTCCCCCCTGACGAAAAGGAGAGATGGACATGATATCGGACAAAAAGCGATTCTGGAAGGAATTTCTGTGGATGAACATTGCCACGGTCATGATCTCCGTGGGCGTCTACTGCTTCAAATTCCCCAACAACTTCTCCATGGGGGGCGTGTCCGGCCTGTCCATCCTGCTGGGCAAGGTGCTTCCCGTCCTGTCGGCCTCCTCCTACAACACCATCATCAACGTGCTCTTTCTCATTCTGGGCTTTCTGATGCTGGACAAGAGCTTCGGGTTCCGGACGGTGTACTGCTCCCTGCTGTCGGCGGGCCTGATCCAGGTGTTTTCCTGGGTGTGGCCCCTCACCGCCCCTCTCACCGACCAGCTGATGCTGGAGCTCTTCTTCGCGGTGATCCTGCCCGCCCTGGGGGCCGCCATTTTGTTCAACATCGACGCCTCCTCCGGCGGCACCGACATTGCCGCCATGATTTTGAAGAAGTACACCGGCCTAGACGTGGGCACCGCCCTGCTCATCTCTGACGTGGCCATTGCCGCCGCCGCTCTCTTCGTCTTTGACGCCACGGCGGGCCTGTGCTCCCTGCTGGGCCTGGCCCTCAAGTCGGTGCTGGTGGACGGGGCCATCGAGTCTCTCAACCGCCGGAAGGCCTTCTTTATCATCACCTCCGACCCGGAGCACGTGTGCGACTATGTGACCCACACTCTGACCCGGGGAGCCACCCTCTGGACCGCCCAGGGGGCCTACACCCACGACGTCCACCATGTGGTGCTCACCGTTCTCTCCCGGGGCCAGGCGGTGGCTCTGCGCCGCCACCTGAAGCAGGTGGACCCCCATGCTTTCATGATCGTGGCCAACTCCAGCGAGATCTTCGGCAAGGGCTTTTTGCGGGCCTAGGAGCCGGCCAACCATAGATCCATCCATCCCATACCGGGGCGGTGTTTGTGAATTTTCAATGAACCCCGCCCCGGTTTTCTTGCCTGTGAAGAAAAAAAGGTGTACACTAGTGCTGTTTCGCCGGGACTGTCCGGCCATCACAAGGAGGAACGAGACATGAATTGGAAGAAACTCTTGTGCGCCGGACTGAGCGGCGCGCTTCTGGCAGGCGCCATGGCCGGCTGCGCCGCAGCCGATCCCAAGCCCGCCGACGACGATATCGCCTACAAGGCCACCGGCCTGAGCCGGGACACCGTGCTCTTCACCGTGGACGGCCGGGAGGTCACCGCCGACCAGTACCTGTACTGGCTGCTGACCAGCATCTCCACCGCCAAGAGCGCCGGCTACCTGGCCAATGACGAGGCCTGGGAGGAGGAGATCGAGGGCCAGCCCACCGCCGACTACCTGAAGGAGCAGGCCCTGGAGATCAGCAAGCTGTACGCCACCGTGGCCAACCATGCCGATGAGGCCGGGGTGACCGTCACCGAGGAGCAGCGGGCCGAGGCCGAGGCGCAGCTGGACCAGATGGGGGCCATGTACGAGCAGTATTACGGCCTGACCACCCAGGAGTGGCTGGACCAGCAGTGCATCAGCCGGGAGGGCTATCTGGGCCTGAACGACGCCTACTACCTGGTGTCCGGCCTCCAGAGCGCCATGAAGGAGTCCGGCGAGCTTACCCCCACCGACGAGGACATCCGGAACATGATCGACTCCGAAGGCATCTACAGCTGCAAGCACATCCTCATCGCCTTCCCCACCCATGAGGATGGTTCTCCGGCTACCGACGAGGAGAAGGCGGCCACCAAGGCGGAGGCCGACGCTCTGTACACCGAGATCACCGGCGCCGCCGACCCCGCCGCCGCCTTTGAAACGGCCATGAATGAGAAGAGCGACGACGGCCGGGACGAGACCACCGGCGAGCTGTATAAGCCCGAGGGTTACACCTTCCTGTCCACGGGCGCCATGGTGGACGGCACCGGCTCCCTGGTCTCCGAGTTCGTCACCGCCGGCACCCAGCTGGAGGTGGGCCAGATCAGCCAGCCTGTGGAGACCGACTACGGCTACCACATCCTGCTGCGGCAGGACGCCGACAACGAGACCACCCGCACCGCCTACACCGACTACGCCATGAACCAGCTGCTGGACCAGTGGACGGCGGACGCCAAGGTGGAGACCACCGACGCCTACAAGAACCTGGACCCCAAGGCCTTCTATGACTTTATGATGAACATGGTCCTGGAGTGGCAGCAGCAGAAGCAGGCGGAGGCCCAGGCTTCCGAGAGCCCCGCGGCCACTGAGAGCCCCGCTCCTGAGACCGAATCTCCCGCGGCGGAGCCCTCCGCCTCCCCCGCAGCCTGAGGCCCTTTTTCGCACCCTGCGCAGCAGCCCGGCTTTGTCCCGGCTGCTGCGTTTTTCTTTTGTTTTCAACTATTGTTATTTGATTTGAAACGATTATTTCTTGTAAAAATACTGAGTTGTGACACCCTATATCTATAGTTGGGATAACCTTTGATATGCGGGGTGGCTGCTGTGGAAAAACAGGAGAAAAAGCGGTGGCTGGGCGAAGTGGGCACACGGGTGTGGAACTGCCGGGCTCAGCTGGATATGAGCCGGGAGCAGCTGGCCGAGCGGCTGGGTATCACAGCTCAGTACGTCAGCGACATTGAACAGGGAAAAAAGTGTATGTCTATGTCTATTTTTGTAGAGATGAGTCAGGTACTGGGGGTGGGGCTGGACTTTCTGGCCCACGGCACCCTGCCGGAGGACCCGGCGGTGGACCGGCTGGAGCGCCATCTGCGCCAGACCTCTCCCCTGGACCGGGAATTGGCGGCCCATATGCTTCTGCTGGCCCTGAAGGCGGCGGAGGCCATGGGGCCGGAGGACTAAACCATGGCCGCCCACATTCGGGTGCTGGTGGCGGAGGACGATCCTGCCGCCCGGCGGCTGCTGGGAGAAGCCCTGCCCCGGCTGCCCGGACTCTCCCTGTGCGGCGTGGCCGCCGACGGGCTGGAGTGCCTGGCCCTCATGGAGCAGCTGCGGCCCGACGCGGTGCTGCTGGACCTGGTGATGCCCGGCCTGGACGGGCTGGGGGTGCTGCGGACCATGGGCCGGCGGCGGGATGGCCCTGTGGTGGTGGTCACCTCCCAAATCTCTCACCAGGGGGTGATAAAGTGCGCCCTCTCCCTGGGGGCCAGCTATTATCTGGTTAAGCCGGTGAACGTCCAGGCCCTGCCGGAGCTGCTCCAGTTCCTCTGCGGCGCGCCTCTGGAGCGTCAGGCTATGGAGCTGCTGGACTCCATGGGCGCCTCCGGCCTGGGCATGGAGGCAGCGGCACGGGCCGCCGTGGTCCTTCATCAGTGCCCCAGCGCCCTGCTGAAGGAGGCCTACGCCCCCACCATTGCCAGTCAGCACACCTGTTACGGCAGCGTGGAAAAGAACATCCGCTCCATGGTGGACAAGCTCCACGCCGCCCCTCGCCCAGCTTACATAGACCTGATGGGCGGCCTGCCGCCCCAGCGGCCCAGCAATCTGATCTTTCTCCGCCGCCTGGCCCAGGCCCTGGACCGGGAAGGCGGGTAAATGGAAAATATTTCCCATTCGACGCTGTTAGGCCTCTTTTGCGGAAAAATATGGTAATCTATAGTCAGACCAACTACTTACCACCGCGAAGGAGGCGCTTTTATGCCGCTGCTACGTCGAAAGGGCCTGTTTGAAAGCAATCGGGTCCAGTTTATGCCCATTTCCGCTATTTCCCCCAATCCGGCCCAGCCCAGAAAGGTCTTTGCCCAGGATGGGCTGGAGGAATTGGCGGCCAGCATTCAGGAGCACGGGGTGCTCCAGCCCCTGTCAGTGCGCCGGACAAGCACCGGGCTGGAGCTGGTGTCGGGAGAACGCCGTCTGCGGGCCTCCAAGCTGGCGGGGCTGACCGAAGTGCCCTGCATTATTGTCAGTGTGGACGGGCAGGAGTCCTCCCTGCTGGCCCTGGTGGAGAATTTGCAGCGCCGGGACCTGGACTTTGTGGAGGAGGCCGCCGCCCTGTCCTCTCTCATTCAGACCTACCGCCTCTCCCAGGAGGAGGCCGCCAAGCGGGTGGGCAAGTCCCAGTCCGCCGTGGCCAACAAGCTGCGGCTGCTGCGGCTCCCCCCTGCCGCCCTGTCGGTCCTGCGGGAACACGGCTGCACCGAGCGCCACGCCCGGGCCCTCCTCAAGCTGGAGGACCCCGCCGCCCAGGAGGCGGCTGCCCGCTATGTGGCGGAGGAAGGCCTGACGGTAGCCAAGACCGAGCAATATGTGGAGGAGCTCCTTCACCCCGCCCCGGACAAGCCTGCCCGAAAGAAGCCCGCCTTTATTATTAAGGATGTGCGGCTCTTCCTCAATACGGTCACCCGGGGGCTGTCCATCATGAAGAGCGCCGGGGTGAACGCCAACTGCAAACGTCAGGAGACGGCGGACTCCATCCAGCTGACCATTACCATTCCCAAATCATAGCCTTTCCCTCTCTTATCTTTTGCCGGATGTTTCACGTGAAACATCCGGTCTTTTTCTGTTTGACATTTCCAGCTTGTTTCACGTGAAACACACACTCTCTTTTTGCATAGTGCCCTCGCGCCAGCACAGCTGCGGCGACCTACGCTAAAAAATGTGCCACCGGCACATTTTCTTTACGCTGCGGCGTGAAACAGTGAAACAACCATTCTTTTTCTTTTGCTGTTGAATTGCGTCAGGCAAGGGGATATAATAGAACCTGAACCTTTACAAGAAAAAGGCAGGTGCGCTATGGCAAAAACCATCGCTATTGTAAATCAGAAGGGCGGGGTGGGCAAAACCACCACCTGCGTCAACCTGGCCGCCGCCCTGAAAAAGCTGGACCAGCGGGTACTGGTCTGCGACTTTGACCCCCAGGCCAATACCACCTCCGGCTTTGGTGTGGACAAGACCATCTCCCCCAACATCTACGATGTGCTCCTCAACGGCACCGACGTCCGCAAAGCTGTGGTATCCACTCCCTACGTGGACGTGATCCCCGCCAACAAATCCCTGGCAGGCGCCACCGTGGAGATGATCACTGCCGACCACCGGGAATATCTGCTGAAAAACGCTCTGGATGCTCTGGACGGAGACTATGACTATATCTTCATTGACTGTCCCCCCTCTCTGGAGCTGCTCACCCTCAACGCTCTGTGCGCCGCCGATTCCGTGCTGGTACCGGTGCAGTGTGAGTACTACGCCCTGGAAGGACTGAGCGATCTGCTGTCCACCATCCGCATCGTCAAGCGGTCCCTCAACCCCAGGATCGGACTGGAAGGAGTGGTCCTCACCATGTACGATGGGCGGACCAATCTGTCCATGCAGGTGGCGGAGGAGGTCAAGCGCCACTTCCCCGGTCAGGTATACGCCACGGTGATCCCCCGCAACGTCCGCCTGTCCGAGGCCCCCAGCTTTGGCAAGCCGGTGCAGGCCTATGACCCCTATTCCCGGGGGGCCGAGGCCTATGGAGCCCTGGCGGCCGAGCTGCTGGAACACAACCAATTTTCCATTACCCGGGAAGAAAGGAGCGAATGACCATGGCATTGGAACGCGGCCTGGGCAGAGGCCTGGGCGCGCTGCTGGGCGACGCCGCCCTCCAGTCCCAGGAGGGTGGTTCCCTCTCCCTCCCCATCTCCCAAGTGGAACCCGGCCTGAAGCAGCCCCGGAAGCGGTTCGACGAGGAATCCCTCCAGGATCTGGCCGACTCCATCCGCACCCACGGGGTCATTCAGCCCCTGACCGTGCGGCGGCTGGCCTCCGGCTACTATCAGATCATCGCCGGCGAGCGCCGGTGGCGGGCCGCCAAAATCGCGGGCCTCACCGAAATTCCCGCCGTCATCATCGAGGCCGACGACCGGAAGGTCATGGAGCTGGGCCTCATTGAAAACCTCCAGCGGGAGGACCTGAACCCGGTGGAAGAGGCCAACGGCTACAAAGTCCTGATGGACGAGTACGGCCTCACCCAGGAGGAGGTGGCCCAGCGGGTGGGCAAATCCCGCCCGGCAGTGGCCAACGCCCTGCGTCTTCTGGCTCTCCCCGATCCCGTCCACCAGCTGCTGGAGGAGGGCAAGCTGTCCGCCGGACACGCCCGGGCCATTCTGGCCGCCCCCACCGGCGAGCTGCAAAAGAAGCTGGCCCAGAAGGTCATTGCCGAGGACCTGTCGGTCCGGCAGACCGAAGCCCTGGCCAAGCGGCTGGCGGCCGGCGAAAAGGAGCCCCCCTCTCCCCCGCCCGGCCCCGACCTGTCCATTTACCTGCGGGCAGCGGAAAAATCCCTGGCCGCCCGGTTTGGCCGCAAGGTCAACATTATCAGCGGCAGGAAAAAGGGTAAAATAGAACTGGAATACTATAATCCGGAGGATCTGAACACGCTGCTGGACCTGCTGGAACAGCTGCCCTCCTCCAATCAGGGAGGTGCCGACCTTTGAGCAAACCCGATCCCGAGAAGCAGGAGCGCAGCCGCCTCCAGCACGAGGCCGAGCATGAAAAGCCCGCCAAGCGCAACCCAGTGCTCTTCTATCTGATGATCCTGTTCGCAGCGGCCTTCCTGCTGCTGCTCATGTCCTTCCTCATGCAGCGCCGGGCCAATCAGGAGGCCATCGACAACCTGCAGGAGACTTCTAACTCCGCCACCCAGTCCCTGCAAAATACCATTGCCCAGAATGAAGCGCTGACCAAGCAGGTGGAAGATCTGCAATCCGCTGTCTCCGACAACCAGCAGACCATCCGGGAACAGGAGGACCGCCTGGAGGCGCTGGAGCAGGAGCATGAGGCGCTGACCAAGAGCACCCAGGCCATGGACTGGTTCTGGCAGATCAACGAAGCCTATAGCCGGGGCCGCTATACCCAGGCCCGCGGCCTTATTGAGGAGATGGGCGAAGAGCTGCCCCAGTACCTGCCCAAGGAGAGCATTACCGACAACGGCCGCTTCTCCCCCTACGACCGCTATCAGGAGATCTACGAAGCCCTGTATTAAACGGGATGTAATGGCCAACTTACCGAAGACATGGCAGCCGAGCAGAAGACTCGGGCCACCTGTCACAACATTCTGTCCCGCACATTGTTTCACGTGAAACGGCAGGCGTCCAAAAGCCGCCTGCCTTCCCTTCCCTATCACACATCAGAAAGGTTGAATACACCATGCTGGATATCAAGTTTGTCCGTGAGAACCCCGAGATCGTCAAGGAAAACATCAAGAAGAAGTTCCAGGAGGAGAAGCTGCCCCTGGTGGACCAGGTCATCGCCCTGGACGCTGAGAACCGCAAGACCATCCAGGAGGCCCAGGATCTGCGTACCGCCCGCAACGCCAAGAGCAAGCAGGTGGGCGTGCTGATGGGCCAGTCCAAGAAGGACCCCTCCAAGCTGGCCGAGGCCGAGGCTCTGAAGGCCGAGGTCAAGGCAGACGCCGACCGTCTGGCCTTCCTGGAGAACCGGGAGACCGAGCTGGCTGAGGAGATCCGCAAGATCATGCTGGTCATCCCCAACATCATCGACCCCTCCGTGCCCATCGGCCCTGACGACTCCTGCAACGTGGAGGTCCAGCGCTTCGGGGAGCCCGTCACCCCCGACTATGAGATCCCCTACCATACCCAGATCATGGAGTCCTTTGACGGCATCGACATGGACGCCGCCGGTCGTGTGTCCGGCAACGGCTTCTACTATCTGATGGGTGACATCGCCCGCCTCCACGAGGCTGTGCTGGCCTACGCCCGGGACTTTATGATCGACAAGGGCTTCACCTTCTGCGTGCCCCCCTTCATGATCCACGGCAACGTGGTGGAGGGCGTTATGTCCCAGACCGAGATGGACGCCATGATGTACAAGATCGAGGGCGAGGATCTGTATCTGATCGGCACCTCCGAGCACTCCATGATCGGCAAGTTCATTGACCAGATCATCCCCGAGGAGAAGCTGCCCCAGACCCTCACCTCCTACTCCCCCTGCTTCCGCAAGGAGAAGGGCGCTCACGGCATCGAGGAGCGGGGCGTGTACCGCATCCACCAGTTTGAGAAGCAGGAGATGGTGGTTGTCTGTAAGCCCGAGGACTCCATGCACTGGTATGAGCAGATGTGGCGCTACTCCGTGGAGCTCTTCCGCTCCCTGGACATCCCCGTCCGTCAGCTGGAGTGCTGCTCCGGCGACCTGGCCGACCTGAAGGTCAAGTCCTGCGACATCGAGGCCTGGTCTCCCCGTCAGCAGAAGTACTTCGAGGTGTGCTCCTGCTCCAACCTGGGCGACGCCCAGGCCCGCCGCCTGAAGATGCGCGTCAAGGGCGAGAAGGGCACCTACCTGCCCCACACCCTGAACAACACCGTGGTGGCTCCTCCCCGTATGCTCATCGCCTTCCTGGAGAACAACCTCCAGGCCGACGGCAGCGTGAAGATCCCTGCCGTCCTGCGCCCCTACATGGGCGGCAAGGAAGTGCTGGTGCCCAAGCACTAATGAACGCAGGGGCGGCCCTTGTGGCCGCCCGCATAGAATAAAGGAGTACCAAATGTCCGCAAAAGAGAAAACCAAAGGCTTTATGGCCGAGTTCCGCAAGTTCATCGCCCGTGGCAACGTGATGGATCTGGCCGTGGGCGTCATCATCGGCGGCGCCTTCAAGTCCATCGTGGATTCCCTGACCAACGACATCCTCATGCCCTTCGTGGGCCTGTTCATCGGCGAGTCCACCTTTGCCGCCCTCACCTTCCAGGTGGGGGGCGCCACCATTGCCTTCGGCAGCTTTATCCAGGCGGTGGTCAACTTCCTCATTATGGCCTTCGTCATCTTCTGCCTGGTGAAGGGCATCAACCGTTTCCACCGCAAGAAGGAGGAGGCCGCCGAGACCGCTCCGGCAGAGCCGGTGCTCACCACCCAGGAGCAGCTGCTCACGGAGATCCGTGACCTGCTGAAGGAGCAGAACCATGACTGACCGGCCCGACAACAACACCAGCCGGGAGGAGCGGGAGCCCTACGTTCCCGCCTCCCCGGTGAAGCGCATCATGGCCTGGGTGGGCATCGTGTATATGGTGGGCTTTGTGATCCTCAACCTCTACCCCTTCTTCAATGGAGGCAAATACCTCACCGGCATCGCCCCCCTCTTCGCCTGCCCCGGCATCGCCGGTATCTTTGCCATCTCCCTCTATCTGGCCCGGCACCCGGACAGCACCTATTCCCGGAAGGTGTCCATGGCCATTCTGGCGGTACTCTGCGCCGTGGGCTTTGTGGTAAGCCTGGTGCTGGGCGTCCCTCCCCTGCTGGCCAATTTCGGTATCTGAATGGAACAAGCCCCGGGACCTTACGTCCCACCGTGAAACGGAGGTAAGCGCTATGAAACGACTGCTTTCCCTGCTTTTGACCGGCTCTCTGCTTGTAACACCCGTCCTGGCCGCCCAAACCGGCGTGGAGGACTCCTTCCCCGCTGTACGGGAACCCGCGTCCTTCGCAGACGTGGCCAGCGGCAGCTGGTATACCGACGCCGCCGGTCTGTGCTACGTCACCGGCCTGCTCAACGGCACCGGCAACGGAAACTTCTCCCCCAGCCGCTCCGTCACCATCGGCGAGGCGGCCACCCTGGCCGGGCGCATCCACCATATTCTGAACGGCGGGGACGGCACCCTGCCTGAAGCGCCCGCGGAGTGGGGTCAGATCGTCCTCACCCGGGCCGACGGCACTTCCGTCGGTCTCCAGGAAAACAGCAACACCGGCTTCTGGCTGGATGAAAAGAGTCTCCAGCTCTGTTTCAATCTGGATGAAAGCTGGAAGGCAGCCGAAGGCCAGACCGTCACCCTTACCCTCAACGGCACAAACTACACTGGCACCCTTAACTGGCAGGCGCAGAGCTGGAAGCCGCCCTTCTACTTCCAGCCTGACTTCCACAGTCAGAACTACCAGCAGTATTACGATGATCTGTGGGACGCCCTGTGGCGGCCCGCCCCCGGCAGCTGGAGCCGAAACACCGCCTACTATCTGGAGACGGTGCTCCATACCGGTCCCGACCAGATTAACGGCCTGGGCGAAACCGCCACCCGGCTGGACTTTGTGAAGCTGCTCAGCCTGGTGTCCGGCGACCTGCTGGAGCCCATCAACGACATCACCGACTTCCCTGACGCCACCGAGGAGACCAAGGATGTGGTCCTCCCCTTCTATCAGGCGGGCATCCTCACCGGCACCGACGACTACGGCACTTTCCGTGCCAACGGCACCCTGAGCCGGGCGGAGATGGCCACCATGGCGGCCCGGCTCATCCGGCCGGAGCTGCGCCAGGAGTTCACCCTTAAAACGGTGGACGACAGCCGCTATACCCTTACCGCCCTGGATCTGAAGGGCGGTAAGGCCGACGGCAGCTGGTCCACCTCCTCCCTGCTCCCCGTGACCTACGAGGACCACTGGGCCCTGTACCGTGCCGACGGCACCTGGTATACCCCGGAGAAGGGCATGGTGTTCCTGGACGCCAACGAGGACGGTCTGGTGATGATGCAGGCCGCCGACGATAGCTACGCCGTGATGGACAGCACCAAGGACTGGGCCGCCGTTCCCTTTACGCCCAACTGGTCCTGCAAGCTGCTGGGAGACGGTTTGTTTATCAGCCAGCCCTCCTACGGGGCCGATCCCGTCCTCCATGACCGGACCGGCGCCTCCATTGCCACCCTCACCGGCGGCGGCCATTGGGATGTGCTCAGCGACGGTCTGGCCCCCTGCCTGGATGAGAGCGCCCGGCTGTATGGCTTTGTGAACACCAAGGGCGACTGGGTCATCCCTGCCCAGTACATCGAGGTCAAATACTTCCGTGACGGCTACGCCGCCGTCAAGCAGGAGGGCGGCTGGGGCGTCATCGACACTACCGGCAAGCTGGTCATCCCCTGCACCCAGTCCCGACTGGAGCACCGGGGCGGCCCCTGGTTCTACAGCGACTCCGGCCAGTGGCTTACCGCCGACGGCTCCGCCGTGCCTGACGCTGCCTCTTCCTATAAGGGCCAGAACATCACCCTCACCGGAAACTACTTCCGCTGCGGCACCTACTACCTGGACCGGAACTTCCAGCCCGTCACCCCCCAGATCTTCGACTGGACCGGACCGGTGGATGAAAACGGACAGGCTTTCGTGGGTATGGACGGCGCCACCTACCGGATCACCCTGAAGTAAGGGCCGGTTTTCCACATCCCCTCCCCTCTTTGGGGAAAAGTATCTGAAAAAGGAGTCAAATCCATGGCCGACGAGAAAAACACCACCCAGACTTCCACATCCTTCCGTCTGGACGCCCAGCTGCCCCGCATTCAGCAGGGACTGGATACCCTGAGCATTCATACGCCGGGAGGCGCGGAAGCCCTGGCCCAATACGGCGCCATGCTGCTGGAGCAGAATCAGGTCATGAATCTGACCGCCATCACCGATCCCGACCAGGTGGTGGACCTCCACTTCCTGGACTGCGCCGCCCTGCTCACCATCGGCGAGGACTTCAAAGACAAGACCCTCATTGACGTGGGCACCGGCGCCGGATTCCCTGGTATGCCCCTGAAGATCCTGGAGCCCTCTCTGACGGTCACCCTGCTGGACAGTCTGGGCAAGCGGGTCAACTGGTTGGAAACTGTCTGTAAAGCTCTTTCGCTTGACAAAATCACCTGTCTCCACGCCCGTGGGGAGGAGCAGGCCCATCAGGAGGGCTTCCGGGACAGCTTTGACTTCGCCGTGTCCCGGGCGGTGGCCTCTCTGGAGGTGCTCAGCGAGCTGTGCCTGCCCTATGTAAAGGTAGGCGGCAAGTTCCTGGCCATGAAGAGCGTGGACAGCGCCGACGAGGTGGACCGGGCGGCCCGGGCCATTGCCAAGCTGGGGGGCCGTCTGCTGCCCCGAGTGGACTACGAGATCCCCGGCACCGGGGTCACCCACCGGGTAGTGGTGGTGGAGAAGGTCTCCCCCACCCCCAAGGGCTATCCCCGCCGGTGGGCCAGAATGCAGAAAACCCCCCTTTAAGGGAGATTTTGTGCATATATGACTAAGTTAAGCATTGCGTCTGACGAAATAATGTGTTATTCTAATCTTATATGTCGGGAGTGAACCTATGTCCACAGCAATCGTTATCACTTCAGGGAAGGGCGGCACAGGAAAGACCTCCCTCACCGGCGGCGTAGGCTCCTGCCTGGCCGCTCTGGGGCATCAGGTCCTGTGCATCGATATGGACATCGGACTGCGTAATCTGGACCTGAATCTGGGCCTCAGTGACCGAACCCTGATGGACTTTACCGACGTGCTCTGCGGGCGCTGTCCGCTGGAGCGGGCGGCGGTCGCCCACCCGGTGATCCAGGGTCTGAACCTGATCACCGCGCCGGTGAACCTGCCCGACGAACCCCTCAGCGAGTATGCCATGCGGGATCTGGTCCGCCAGGCCAAGCAGAAGTACGACTATATTTTGATGGACTCCCCCGCCGGACTGGGCGAGGGCTTCCAGCTGGCCTGCTGCGCCGCGGACCGGGCCATCGTGGTCTCCACCACCGATTCCTCCGCCCTGCGGGACGCACAGCGCACCGTGTCGGTGCTGCGCAAGCAGCTGCCCCAGCTCCACCTGGTGGTCAACCGGGTGCAGCCCAAGATCCTGCGGCGGCTCCACACCACCATTGACGACGCCATGGATACCGCCGGTCTGCCCCTGCTGGGTATCGTGCCGGAGGACCCCCAGGTCATCCTCAGCGCCAACCGGGGAGAGCCCCTCATCCTGTGCGCCAGCCGGGGAGCCGCCATCGCCTACTTAAACATTGCCAAGCGGCTGACGGGACAAAAGGTCCCGCTGATGAAGCTGCGAGCCTGATATCTCGAAAGGAAGAGAAGGTGTAGTATGAATATTGCGTTGATGAGCCACGATCGAAAGAAAGAGCTGATGGTGCAATTCTGTATTGCGTACTGCGGCATCCTGTCCAAGCACACGATCTGCGCCACCAACACAACAGGGCGTCTGGTGGCGGAAGCTACCGGTCTGCCCGTCCAGCTCTTCCTGTCCCATGAGCACGGCGGCAGCCAGCAGATCGGCGCCCGCATCGCCTATAACGAGATCGATATGGTGCTCTTCTTCTCCGATCCCCAGTCCAGCGATCTGGACGCGGATCTGAAGTATATCACCCGCCTGTGCGACCAGTACAACATCCCCGTGGCCACCAACGTGGCTACCGCCGAGATGCTCATCCACGGCCTGGAGCGGGGCGATCTGGACTGGCGCGATATCATCAATCCCAAGACCAAGCCCTTTACCGCGTGATATTGGAGCTTTTCCGCCCCGCTCCAGCACGCCGCCCACGGCGGCGCGGCGGCTCATGCCGCCGAAGGCCGACGGAATTCACTTCCGGCGGCCGCATTTGAAATGACTGGGGTCCCCGCACGATGGGAACCATCGGGTGGGGCGCGGGGCGATTTGGACTGGCGCGACATCATCAATCCCAAGACCAAGCCTTTTACCGCGTGATTCAGACGGGCGGCCCCTGTGGGTCGCCCGTTTTGCTTAAAAAGGAGGTAAAGATGAAACAACGTGTCATTATCCCCCTGTCCTGTCTGGCCGTGGCTGTCATTTTGCTTCTTCTCCTTTTTCAAATTCACAGCCTGCGCTCTGAGGTAGATGCGCTGCGCCAGCAGTTGGACCAAGCGGAAGCCAGCATCCAAAGCAACAGGGACCAGATCCGCCTGGCCTCAGAAAACCTGGAAGATCTGCGCAATGAGCTGGTCCCCGCGCCGGTCTCCCTGACCAGGGGCATCTGCGGTATGTCTTCCTGGCAGCACGGCTCCTACTGGCCCGACCTGCCTGACGGACAGGTGCTCATTCATCTCTATTTGATGCCAGAGGAGAATACTCCGGTATCACAGCCCGGCGATATTGCCTCCTTGGCTCTCCGACTTACCGACAGCTCCGGCGCACAGCTGGCCCTGATGGATATGACCCGGGATGAGGCCACACAGGAGGACGGCTCTTTCCACTATACCGCTGATATTACCACATATGCCCAGGGAGAGGACTATACGCTGGCCTGCTGGCCCATCCTCACCACCGATGAAGGCATGATCCTGACCAGTGAAAACCCCGCCGTATCCATTGAAATGGTGGATGGAGATCCCACCGGCAACTGCGGCAGCGTATTTTTGGTACCGGAAACGGAATAAGGATTGACTTTTCCCCCTTTTCGGGATAATATCGTAAGAGCTGAAACCGCAATGACGGAGCAAGTACCGCTCACACCGCCGCACCAGAGAAGGGTCCCCTGGCTGGAAGGACCCGCGGCAGGCGGCCGGGAGACGGCTCCACCAGCGGGCCCGGAGACGGGCGCGGTCCCCTTCCCGCAACAGAAGGCCAGAGGGCGCTTTTTGAGCGCCGAACATGGGTGGCACCACGAAAGCAGGCGCTTTCGTCCCGTGACAAGGGACGAGAGCGCCTTTTTGCGGACATCCGCCCTCACCGAGCCAAAATCTCAAATGTTACAATACAAAGGAGCATTACTATGGCCCAGATCAAACCCAGAACATTGTCCGGCTTTATGGAATTGCTGCCTGCCCGTCAGGTGCAGTTCGACCGGATGGTGGACATCCTCCGCAAAAGCTACTCCCTCTACGGCTTCACCCCCCTGGACACCCCGGCCATCGAGGCCAGCGAGGTGCTGCTGGCCAAGGGCGGCGGCGAGACCGAGAAGCAGATCTACCGCTTCACCAAAGGCGACAGCGACCTGTCCCTCCGCTTTGACCTGACCGTGCCGCTGGCCAAGTATGTGGCCCTCCACCAGAACGAGCTCACCTTCCCCTTCCGCCGGTTCCAGATCGGCAAGGTGTACCGGGGCGAGCGCGCCCAGCGGGGACGGTTCCGGGAGTTCTACCAGGCTGATATCGACGTCATCGGCGACGGCAAGCTGGACATCACCAATGAGGCCGAGATCCCCGCCATCATCTATAAAACTTTTACGGCCCTGGGCCTGCGCCGCTTCCAGATCCGGGTGAACAACCGGAAGATTCTCACTGGCTTTTACGCCATGCTGGGCCTTACAGAGAAGTCGGCGGACATTATGCGCACTGTGGACAAGCTGGACAAAATTGGCCCCGAGAAGGTGCGCCAGCTGCTCCTCCAGGAGAACGGCCTGAGCGAGGAGCAGGCCCTGGCCGTACTGCATTTTATTACCATTACCGGCGATACCGCCCGAAAGCTCCAGGTGCTGGAGCTGGAGCGGGGAAAAAATCAGATCTTTGACCAGGGTCTGGATGAGCTAACCACCGTGGTAAAGTACCTCTCCGCCTTCGGCGTGCCTGAGGACCACTTTGCCGTGGACTTGACCATCGCCCGGGGCCTCGATTACTACACCGGCACCGTGTACGAGACCACCATGCTGGATCACCCGGAGATTGGCTCCATCTGCTCCGGCGGGCGGTACGACAACCTGGCGGAGTATTACACCAGCAAACAGCTCCCCGGCGTGGGCATCTCCATCGGCCTGACCCGCCTTTTCTATGTGCTGGAGGAGCAGGGGTATCTGAACGACCAAATGGTCACCTCCCCCGCCGACGTGCTGGTGCTGCCCATGACGGAGGACCTCTCCCCCGCCATCGCCCTGGCCACGGCACTGCGAAAGGAGGGCATCCGCACTCAGCTGTACACCGAGAACAAAAAGTTCAAGCAGAAGCTGTCCTACGCCGACAAGCTGTCCATCCCCTACGCCGCCTTTCTGGGTGAGGACGAGATCGCGCAGGGCAAGGTGACTGTGAAGGACCTGACCACCGGTGAGCAGCAGACCGTGACTCCCGCTGAGGCGGTGGCTCTGGCCCAGGCCGGTCTGACCGCCCGGTCCGCCGGCGCTCCCATCCGGGACAAGGACTGAATGGAACTTTCCCCCTTCCCCATCGTCTATAGGGAAAAGACCTTCCCCCCTGAGGGGGGAAGGTGGCCCGTAGGGCCGGATGAGGGGATCTGCCCCTTTTGGATCTAATTAGGAGGAATGTTCCATGAAAAAGCTTGCCGCTCTGATTCTGTCCGCCGCCCTGCTGGTGGGCTCCGCCGCCGCCATCGCCCCCGAGGAGGCCTTCCCCAAGGTCAACGACTACCCCGGCTTCATTGATGTGGAGGCCGGTTCCTGGTACGAAGATCCCGCCCGCATCTGCGCCGAGGTGGGACTGATGCAGGGCACGGGCCACGCCTTTGCCCCCTTCCAGATCCTCACCGTGGGCGAGGTGGCCACCATCGCCGCCCGCATGAACGAGGCCATCACCGGAGACCCTATCCCCATGGCCACTCCCAAGCCCGGCGAGACCCTGCCCTGGTACTTCTCCTATGTGAAGTATCTGGAGGATCTGGGTATTGACGTGCCCGACCCCACCAAGCAGGCCACCCGTCAGGAGTTTGTGTCCATTCTGGCCGCTGTGGTGCCTGAGGAGATGCTCTCCCCCATCAACACCATCACCACCCTGCCCGACACCAAGGATGAGGCGGTGCTGCGCTTCTACAACGCGGGCATCCTCACCGGCGTGGACAACTGGGGCACCTTTGCTGCCAATAACAGCCTGACCCGTGCGGAGACCGCCGCCATGGTGGCCCGTGTGGCCCGCACCGACCTGCGCCAGACCTTCACCCCTGCCGACTACACCCCCTTCACCGCCGCCGGTCTCAAGCCCTCTGACGTGCTCTTTACCAACGGCACCACCGCCGGGGCCTACCTGCCCTATGTGCAGAGCCTCATCGACGGCCTGGAGGCCGACTGCGCCGCCCAGGGCATGGAGTTCAACTGGTTCAACACCGTGGACGGGGTCACCTTCCTGGACTACGTGAAGAACACCGCCCTCACCCACTTCGGCGTCACCGCCAAGGAGGGCACCGAAGCGTACAAGAACTTCGACGTGCAGGTGTACTACAGCAAGGTCATCGACCTGCGCAGCTGACCTTCCCCCCGCTGGGGGGAAGGTGGCCCGGAGGGCCGGATGAGGGGGAGTAGGCAAGCAGGGCCCCCTCATCAGTCAGCCTGCGGCTGACAGCTTCCCCCCACTGGGGGGAAGCTATTATCGTCCGGCCCTTCTTTTGTGTCCCATTTGTATTTTTACTATTATATATTACAATCTGGAGTTGATTTCACATGGCTAATGTCAAAACCGCCTACCGCACCCACACCTGTGGGGAGCTCCGCATGGAGCAGGTAGGCCAGACCGTCACCCTGGCGGGCTTCCTGGAGAACTTCCGTGAGGTGGGCGCCAGCCTGGGTTTCGCCGTCCTGCGGGACTTCTACGGCACCACCCAGGTGGTGGCCGAGACCGAGGAGATGGTCAAGACCATCAAGGCCCTGAACAAGGAGTCCACCATCGCCGTCACCGGCGTGGTGCGGGAGCGTGACTCCAAGAACCCCAAGCTGCCCACCGGCGACATTGAGGTGGTGCCCGAGAAGATCGAGGTGCTGGGCCGCTGCCGCCACAACGAGCTGCCCTTCCAGGTCAGCCGCAGCCGTGAGGCCGACGAGACCCAGCGTCTGAAGTACCGCTACCTGGATCTCCGCAACCCCACCGTCAAGAACAACATCATCCTCCGCTCCCAGGTGGTAGCCGCCCTGCGGCAGGCCATGACCGCCCAGGGCTTTATGGAGATCACCACCCCCATTCTGACCGCCTCCTCCCCCGAGGGCGCCCGTGACTACCTGGTGCCCAGCCGGAAGCATCCCGGCAAGTTCTACGCCCTGCCTCAGGCTCCCCAGCAGTTCAAGCAGCTGCTGATGGCCTCCGGCTTCGACAAGTACTTCCAGATCGCCCCCTGCTTCCGGGACGAGGACGCCCGCGGCGACCGCTCCCCCGGCGAGTTCTACCAGCTGGACATGGAGATGGCCTTTGCCGGTCAGGAGGACGTGTTCGCCGTTCTGGAGCAGGTGCTCCCCCCCATCTTCGCCCAGTACGGCACCTACAATGTGGCCTCTGAGGCCCCCTTCCGCCGCATCTCCTATCTGGAGGCCATGGACAAGTACGGCTCCGACAAGCCCGACCTGCGGATCGACCTGACCGTCACCGACGCCACCGAGGTGCTGGCAAACTGCGGCTTCGGTCCCTTCGAGGGCAACACCGTCAAGGCCATCGTGGTGTCCGGCTTTGAGGGCACCCGCAAGCAGATCGACGGCATCTGCAACGAGGTGGAGGTCCAGTCCGGCAACAAGGCCTACTGGTTCCGCTACGATGAGAAGGGCGAGATCGTGGGTGGCATCGCCAAGTTCGTCCAGCCCATCAAGGACGCCGTGGTGTCCGCCCTGGGCCTGGAGCCCGGCTGCTTCGTGGGCCTCACCGCCGGCAAGCTGCTGACCGCTCAGAAGACCGCCGGCGTGCTCCGCTCCAAGCTGGGTAACTTCTGCCCCAACCACATGGATAAGGAGCGCTACGAGTTCTGCTGGATCGTGGACTTCCCCATGTACGAGATCGGCGAGGAGTCCGGCGAGCTGGAGTTCTGCCACAACCCCTTCTCCATGCCCAACGGCGGCCTGGAGATCCTGAAGAAGGCCGCTGCCGGGGAGGTGGACCCCCTCAGCATCACCGCCTTCCAGTACGACCTGGTGTGCAACGGCGTGGAGCTGTCCTCCGGCGCGGTGCGGAACCACGACCCCGAGATCATGATCGAGGCCTTCCAGCTGGTGCGGCTGGGCGAGGAGGACGTGAAGGCCAAGTTCCCCGCCATGTACAACGCCTTTACCTACGGCGCGCCCCCTCACGCTGGTATCGCCCCCGGCGTGGACCGCATGGTCATGCTGCTGGCCGGCGAGGACTCCATCCGTGAGATCATCCCCTTCCCCATGAACAAGAACGCCCAGGACCTGATGATGGGCGCTCCCTCTTTCGTCACCGACGCCCAGCTCAACGAGCTGAACATCGTGTGCACCAAGCACGAGGACGAGGAATAAACCCAAACAGAACGGCCCCCATCGGAAAAACCGATGGGGGCCGTTTTCTTGCCTGTAGGGGCGGCCTTTATGGTCGCCCGCCGCTTGCTCACCCCTTTGGGGGTTCCGCATTGGTGGGAAGGATCAGTTCAAATATCCGCTCTGCCTTGGGCGGCTGGCCGCCCGCCGCCTTCCAGCCCGCCGCAAAGGCCAGGCGCACCATGGAAAATAAGTAGTTTTCCGCCTCATCATATTCGTGCCGGTCCAGGAAGTTGGAAAAGGCCTCTTCAAATCCGTTTGTATACATCTCTATCACCACCACTATTTTACACGATAAAACACTATAAGTCAAAATGAAATCGTAAATCATAGTATCATCCAAGATAGAGGTGGTACTGTGAAACCCTTAAAGAAAAGTGTCAGCATCACATTAGATCAGCCTGTTATTGAAAAAATACAAAAGCTGGCCGAGGCGCAGGACCGCTCCCTGTCCAGCTATATCAATCTGGTGCTCCGGGCCCATCTGGAGGCCCTGGAACACAAGCCCGATTAAACGTTCACGCCCGTGGGGGCGGGCAGATCTGCCCGCCCCCACGGGCGGCTTTTTTGTGCCGGCGGTCTGCACAGAACGGGCTGTGGGGGACACCGGCCACTATGGAAAACCGATTGTCAAAAATGCCGCCGCACCCGGCCGGGCCGGTCCAGGGTATAGCCCCCCAGCTGTTCCAGCCGTTCCCGGAAGGCCGGGCTTTGCAGCACCTCCAGCAAAGCCCGTACCACCGGGGTATCCCAGGCGTCGTCGGGGATGAGCAGGTCGTACTGCTCCACGCACACCGGCAGAAAGTCCAGGTCATACAGCCGGGCGGCGGACAGGATGCCCATGCCCGCGTCGGCGGTACCGGAAGCGATCTGGGCGGCCACCGAGGTGTGGGTCAGCTCCTCCCGGTCGTAGCCGTACACGGCGGCAGGGTGGATGCCCTCCTTCCGGCACAGGTAGTCGGCCAGAATGCGGGTGCCGGAGCCCTTCTGCCGGTTGACGTACCGCAGGCCGCGCTTGGCGATGTCCCCAAAGCCCTTCAGCCCCAGTGGATTGCCCTTGGCCACCATCAGCCCCTGGGCGCGGCCCACGCACTCCACCTGATACACGCCCCCGTTAGGAAAATACTGTTCCAGATAGGCGGTGTTGTAGCTGCCGTCGGCCTCGTCCAGCAGGTGGCACCCCGCCCCGTGGGCCTCTCCCCGGCGGAGGGCCATAATGCCTCCCATGGAGCCCACGTGGGTGGAGCTCATGTACAAGTCAGGGTGGGTCTGGTGGAGCAGGTCGGCCGCCTCGTCCAGCAGGGGGTCGTGGCTGCCCATCATCACCAGGGTGCGCTCCAGCTCCTCCCGGGGCCGCAGGAGCGAAATGGTCACCGTCTCCCCCGCCTCAATGCCCTCCTTGCCCTGGGGAATGTCCAGGATGCCGTCGGCCTTCATAAAGGAGGACACCACCCCGGCTCCCCGGTCCAGAGGGGAGGCCACCAGCTTGTCCCCCACCTGGCCCAGCCGCACCCGGACAAACTCCCGGTATTTCAGCCCCGACACCACCCGCCGGGCCAGCACCGCCTCCGCCTGTTCCCGGGCGGGGGCCTTTTTGCCGGTGCAGTGTTCAATGAGGGGACGGAGCAGGTGCTCCAGCACCAGAATCCCGCTGACCGGGTAGCCGGGCACCCCCAGCACGGGCACCGGGCCGCTCCGGCCCAGAATGGCGGGCTTGCCGGGGCGGATGGCCAGTCCGTGGCACAGCACCTCCCCCACCGTGCCCATGACGGCGGCGGAGTAGTCCTCCCGGCCCGCCGACGACCCGGCATTGAGCACCACCAGGTCACACTCCTCGATAGCCTTCGTGAGGGCGGCGGTGAGGGCTTCCGGATTGTCCTTCACGATGGGGTAGGTCTTGGCCTGACCCCCCCACTCGCCGATCATGGTGGAGAAGATGGAGGAGTTGAACTCCAGCACATCCCCCGGCTGGGGGTGATCGGTGGGGGGCACCACCTCGTCCCCGGTGGGGATAATCCCCACCACCGGGCGGGTGAACACCTCCACCGTCAGCACGCCCCCGGCGAGCATGGCCCCGATGGCGGCGGGGGTGATGGAGGTATGGGCGGGGAGGAGCATCTCCCCGGCGCACACATCCTCCCCGATCTGCCGGATGTGCTGCCAGGGGGCGGCGGCCTCATGGAGGATGGCCCTCTCCCCCTCCCACAGCACGTCCTCGATCATCACCACGGCGTCCTTCCCCTCCGGCAGGGGGTCGCCGGTATCCACCACGGTGAACTGATCGGGCTCCAGGGTCACGGGCGTGGTCTCGGTGGCCCCGAAGGTGTCCGCCGCCGCCACGGCGATGCCGTCCATGGCGCAGGCGGGATAGTGGGGGGCGCACAGGGTGGCGTAGACCGCCCGGGCAGTCACCCGGCCCGCCGATTGCGCCGCCGGCACCGTCTCGGTTTTGGGTTGAAAGCCCCCCTCCGCCAGCCAGGCGGGGTAGCGCTCCTCCGCCTGCTCCAGGGGGAGCTTGGTCAGATAGGTAAAGGGCATAAAAACGCCTCCTGATACAAAACTACCCGAAGAGGGACACCTCCACCGTCTCCCCCGCCGGGATACCCTCCCGGTCCCGGGGGACGCAGAAGAAGCCGTCCGCTCCCGCCAGGGTGGTGATCAGCCCCGACTTGCCCCAGATGGGACTGGCCCACAGCCCGTCGGGCTTCTCCTCCAGAGTGACGCCGGTATACTGGGCCCTGCCGTGGTTGGCGGGGACGGTCTGGGCCAGCCGGGCGGACACCCTCCGCTCCGCCCAGGTCCGCCCCTCCAGCCGGGCCAGCAGGGGGATAAGAAAGAGCTTTGCGGTGAACAGGGCGGCCGCCGGGTGGCCGGGCAGGCCCAGGATGGGCTTGCCCCCCGCCCTGCCCAGCAGGGTGGGCTTGCCCGGTTTCATGGCCACCCCGTGGCACAGCACCTCTCCCAGAGAGGCCATTACCCGGCAGGCGGCGTCCTTCTCCCCCACCGAGCTGCCTCCCGACAGCACCACGCAGTCACAGCGCTCCAGAGCCCCCTCCACCGCCTCTCTCAGCAGTTCCTCCCGGTCCGGGACAATGCCCAGCGCCACCGGCCCCGCCCCCGCCTGGGCCAGCAGAGCGGCCACCAGAGGGCCGTTCACGTCCCGCACCTGTCCGGGGCCGGGGTCCTGCTCCGGGGGCGCCAGCTCGTCCCCTGTGGAGATGATCCCCACCCGCAGTCTGGGGACTACCGGTACCTGAGTCACCCCCAGGGCCGCCAAAGCCCCCACGTCCTGGGGCTCCAGCCTGCGGCCCTGATGCAGCACCAGGTCCCCCGGCTTCACATCGTCCCCCTTGAAGATCAGGTTAGCCCCCGGGGGAACGCTCTTCACAATGCCGATCTCCCCGCCGCCGTAGTCCTCGGTGTGCTCTACCATCTGGACGGCGTCCGCCCCCACCGGCAGGGCCCCGCCGGTGGGGATGGGGGCGCACTGACCGGGGCCGATGGCAAAGGTGGGCTCCCTCCCCATCTCCACCGTCCCCGCACAGGTGAGCAGGGCGGGGACGGTCTCGCTGCACCCGAAGGTGTCCGCCCCCCGCAGGGCGTAGCCGTCCACGGTGGAGCGGTCAAACCCGGGGACAAATTGGGCGGCCCGGATATCCTGGGCCAGCACCCGGCCCAGGGCCTTGTACAGCCCCACCTTTTCCGGGGGTCGGTCCAGAGGGGCAAAGGCATTCCCGATCAGCGTTAAAAGTTCCTCAGGGGTCATGACGGTGAGCATGGTCCTCCTCCTTTCCCGGCGGCCACAATCCGGATCTCAGCCTTTCTTAATTTCTATTATATGGCTTTTTTGGGGGGATTGCAACGGACCGGAGGAATGCAAAAACCCCGGCGCATCTGCGATGCGCCGGGGTAGAATGCGGTGGAAAATAACTCAGCCCAGGTAGGCCAGGGGGTTGACGGCGGTGCCGTTGATCTGCACCTCAAAGTGGCAGTGGTTGCCGGTGGACCGGCCGGTGGAGCCCACACGGGCAATGGGCTGGCCCTGGTACACCTTGTCGCCGGTGGAGACCAGCAGGCTGGAGCAGTGGGCGTACAGGGTGCGCTTGCCGTTGCCGTGGTCCACCACCACATACTTGCCATAGCTCCAATAGCTGCCGGTGCCGGTGCCCGACCACACCACGGTGCCGCCGTCGGCAGCCTTGATGGTGGTACCGTAGGAGGTGGCGATATCCAAGCCGCTGTGGTAGCTGTAGGAGCCAAAGATGGAGCGGTAGCCAAAGCTGGAGGTGATGTTGCCGTACACCGGCCAGATAAAGGTGCCGGTGGGCAGCCAGGAGGGCCGCACCTTGGTGCCCACCGCGATGACCTTGTTGGTGGCCTCACGGGTGACCTCAGTGGAGAGCACCGTGCGCTCCTGCTCCACGCCGTTGAGGTAGGCCACGTCGGCGGTGACTACCTGCTCGCCGGGCACGCCGGCGTCCAGCACCTTGGACTGGCCCTGGTACATGGAGTCGTCCTCCACTTCCACCACGGGGCAGGGGATCGCCTCGGTATAGGTCACGTGGTCCACCGTCTTGACGGACAGGAAGGGGATCTCCTCCTTCACGTTGACGATCTGACCGATGTAAATGCGGCTGCTGTCCACGTCGGGGTTGAGGGCCTCCAGCTCGGACAGAGTCATATCGTTGGCCATGGCGATGTCCACAAAGGTGTCGCCCTTCTGCACCTCATAGGTGGTCTGGCCGTTCTGATTGGCAGTGAGAGCCGCCATCATGGCGTCGGCGTCCTGGTTGACGTCGGAGGCGGTGTACTCGTGGGTGATGTACACGCCGGAGGTAAACTCGGCGGAGATGGTATTCTCATTGATATAGGGGGCCTTCACCTGGTCCAGAACGATATCCAGGGTCTCACGGTCCTGGGCAGCGCCGATGAACTGGCCGTTGACGGTAAGCACATAGTTCTTCATCACGTCGCCGATCTGATCGAAGAGATAGGTCTCAAACTCAGCGGCGGGAGTGATGTTCTCCTGCTCAGCCAGGGCAAAGGAGTAGGTAATGTCGCCCTCCATCGTATAGTCGTGGCCCAGGATCCTGGTGGCCCGGGCCTCCACCCGATCCACCGCGTCCTCAAAGACCTGAGGAGAAGTGACGGTGCCCAGGGCCACGCCGTTCATCTCCACCACATAGGCGGGGGTGTAAACGGAGGTGACCACAGCGGCCACGCCCACAACGGCAGCCACAGCCAGGAAGTGGAACGGGCTGACAATGCGGCGGCCGCCGGCAGTGGCGGCGTCGGCCCAGTGCTGGAACCGCTTGGCGCCAATGCGGATGGCGTCGCCGGCGGCCTGGGCCTTGGACCGCAGCCGGGCGGTCAGACTCTCAGTCTCCCGTTCCTGCGGAATATGAAGGATCTCGTCCATGGGGGGATTCCCCTCCTATATCATGAAATATCAATGCGTCTGTATCTGGTCTGTATCCAATTGGTAACAGCCGGAAACGAAAAGGTTACAAATGGTTACAGTCCTAATGATACACGCATCTGATCCAAAAGTCAAGGCTTTCCGGGAAAAGCCCACAGTTTCTCCCCTTACGGAGAAAGAAATTTTCACACCACGATATCTGGTGGACAGGATAAAAAAGGAATCTCCCTACCCCCAAGACCGGCTGTTTGGGGTCCGCCGCCTTCTAAAATTTTTCGTCACATCGCCGGAGAAAGCGGGCGGCCATAAAGGCCGCCCCTACAAAGGACAATAAAAGACCGGAGCGCCCCTGAGAGCGCTCCGGTTTTTCATTCAGTCGTCAATTAGGCCAGGGCCGCGGTGATGATGGCCATGGAGTAGACCTCTTGGGCGTTGCAGCCCCGGGACAGGTCGTTGATGGGGGCGTTCAGGCCCAGCAGCACGGGGCCGTAGGCGTCGAAGCCGCCCAGGCGCTGGGCGATCTTGTAGCCGATGTTGCCGGCGTTGATGTTGGGGAAAATAAAGGTGTTGGCATAGCCGGCCACAGGGGAGCCGGGGCACTTCAGCTGGCCCACCTTGGGAGACACGGCGGCGTCAAACTGCAGCTCGCCGTCCACGGCGAAGTCGGGGTTGGTGGCAACCACCTTCTCGTAAGCGTGACGCATCTTGTCCACGGTCTCGCCCTTGCCGGAGCCCTTGGTGGAGTAGCTCAGCATGGCCACCTTGGGGTCGATGCCGAAGGTACGGGCGCAGTGGGCCACCTCGGTGGTGATCTCCACCAGCTCGTCCTCGGTGGGATCGATGTTGATGGCGCAGTCGCCCATGGCCAGCACGGTGTTCTCGCCCACGCCCTCACGGACCAGAATGAAGCAGGAGGACACGATCTTGTTGCCGGGCTTGGTCTTGATCAGCTGCAGAGCGGGACGGACGGTATCGGCGGTGGAGTAGGTGGCGCCGCCCAGCAGGCAGTCGGCCACGCCCACCTTCACCAGCATGGTGCCGAAGTAGTTGCCCTTCTGCAGGGCGGCACGGCACTCATCGGCGGTCATCTTGCCCTTGCGCAGCTCCACCATGGTGTCCACCAGCTGATCCATCTCGGGATAGGTCTTGGGGTCAATGATCTCGGCGCCCCGAATGTTATAGCCGGCCTCCTCAGCGGCGGCCTTGACCTCCGCCTCGTTGCCGATGAGCACGGGAGTCAGGAAGGTACCGGCCAGCAGACGGGCGCTGGCCTCCAGGATGCGGGGGTCGGTGCCCTCGGTAAATACGATGCGCTTGGGGCTCTTTTTCAAGGTGTCGATCAGGGTCTGGAACATATGAATAGCCATGGGAATCTCCTCCATTTCAAAGATCCGTACTTGTGCCAAATACTTGGCGGTATAGCTATTATACACCCGCTTTGATTACAATCTCAAGGACCCGCACAAAAAATATTGTGGAAAAATCCGCTTTACTTTTGGTATTTTTGCAATTATACTATACACACTGTTTTTTAGGAGAGGTGTGCTATGACTTCTGATTTTTCCCGCTGTCTGTCTCTGCTGCGGCAGGAGAAGGGGGCGTCTCAGCGGGCGGTGGCCAAGGACCTGGGCATCAGCCAGGCGCTGCTGTCCCACTACGAAAACGGCGTCCGGGAGCCCGGCCTGGCCTTTGTCATCAAGGCCTGCAACTATTACAATGTGTCCGCCGACTTCCTGCTGGGCCGGACTCTGAGCCGGGACGGCACCACCATCGCCGCCGAGGAGCTGTATGACTACTCCACCGAAAAGGACAACGTGCTCCACGGCTCCATCCTGGCCACCCTGAACAAGAAGCTGCTGGTCAACTCCACCGGCGTGCTTTTCGACCTGCTGGGCAAGACCGGCAAGAAGGAAGCCATCAATGCCGCCGCCGACTATCTGGGCACTGCCATTTACAATCTGTTCCGCCACCTCTACCGGGCGGACGGCACCCAGAACGAGGACTTCTTCTCCGTCCCCGCCCGGCAATTTACCGCCGGAGTACCCTTTGCCGATATGATCTGCGCCGAGGCCGACTACACCGAGGCCCTGGCCGCCCACGTCAAGGACAAGGGCAGCTTCCCTCCCATGAACAACGACGCCCTGATGGAACACTATCCCGGCCTGTACCAGTCCCTGCTCCAGATCATCCACAACACCGGCGAGCGCATCAACCGCCGGGTGGAGGCCCGCCGCAACGAGCGGTAAGTCGTTCCCCCATATGATTGAATTTGCTCGGGGCAAATGAATTGCCCCTGCGCCAAGGTTTTGCTGCGCAAAACGCTTGTACGCGCCATTCGGCGCGCCCCGCTCAGCGGGGCCCCGGGTGGACTTTCCTGCGGAGGTATGTTAAATGACCGACCAATCCAAGATTCGTAATTTCTCTATCATTGCACACATTGACCACGGCAAGTCCACCCTGTCCGACCGGCTCATCGAGCAGTGCAACGCCGTTACCGCCCGTGAAATGGAGTCCCAGCTGCTGGACAACATGGACCTGGAGCGGGAGCGCGGCATTACCATCAAGGCCCGGGCCGTCCGGCTGAGCTATCAGGCCCAGGACGGCGAGACCTACGAACTCAACCTCATCGACACCCCCGGCCATGTGGACTTCAACTACGAGGTGTCCCGGTCCCTGGCCGCCTGCGAGGGCGCCATTCTGGTGGTGGACGCCGCCCAGGGTATCGAGGCCCAGACCCTGGCCAACACCTTCCTGGCCATGGAGCACGACCTGGAGATCCTGCCGGTGGTCAACAAGATCGACCTGCCCGCCGCCGACCCCCAGCGGGTGAAGGACGAGATCGAGAACGTCATCGGCATCCCCGCCCAGGACGCCCCCGAGATCTCCGCCAAGGTGGGCATCAACATCCCCGCCGTGCTGGAGGACATCGTCAAGAATGTCCCCGCCCCCAAGGGGGACCCCAACGCCCCCCTGAAGGCCCTCATCTTTGACAGCCAGTACGACGCCTACCGGGGCGTCATCGTCTACTTCCGCGTCATGGAAGGCACCATCAAGACCGGCATGAACGTAAAGCTGATGGCCTCCGGCGCCACCTATCAGGTGCTGGAGTGCGGCCACCTGCTCCCCCTGGGCATGGAGCCCTGCAACGAGCTCATCGCCGGCGAGGTGGGCTACTTCACCGCCTCCATCAAGAACGTGAAGGACACCCAGGTGGGCGACACCATCACCGGCGCCGACTCCCCCGCTGCTGAACCCCTGCCCGGCTACCGCCCCGCCCGGGCCATGGTGTACTGCGGCATCTACACCGAGGACGGCTCCAAGTACCCCGATCTGCGGGACGCTCTGGAGAAGCTCCAGCTCAACGACGCCTCCCTGTCCTTTGAGCCGGAATCCTCCGCCGCCCTGGGCTTCGGCTTCCGCTGCGGCTTTTTGGGGATGCTCCACATGGAGATCATCCAGGAGCGGCTGGAGCGGGAGTTTGACCTGGATCTGATCACCACCCTGCCCTCCGTCATTTACCGCATCACCAAGACCGACGGCAGCGTGGTTATGGTGGATAACCCCCACAACTACCCCGATCCCGCCCACATTGAGATGGCGGAGGAGCCCTACGCCAAGGTATCCATCGTCTCTCCCCCCGACTATGTAGGCAATATCATGCCCATGTGCCAGGAGCGCCGGGGCGAGTACAAGGATATGCAGTATCTGGACACCAACCTGGTGGAGCTCCACTACTCCATGCCTCTGGGCGAGATCATCTACGATTTCTTTGACACCCTGAAGGCCCGCACCAAGGGCTACGCCTCTCTGGACTACGAGATGGACCGTTACGAGCCCTCCGAGCTGGTGAAGGTGGATATGTTGCTCAACGGCGATCAGGTGGACGCCCTTTCCTTTATTGCCCACAAGGACAAGGCCTATCCCCGGGCCCGCAAGCTGTGTGAAAAGCTGCGTGAGAACATCCCCCGTCAGCTTTTCGAGATCCCGGTCCAGGCGGCCATCGGGGGCAAGGTCATTGCCCGGGAAACCGTGAAGGCCATGCGGAAGGACGTGCTGGCCAAGTGCTACGGCGGCGACATCACCCGAAAGAAGAAGCTGCTGGAGAAGCAGAAAGAGGGCAAAAAGAAGATGCGGAGCCTTGGTACGGTACAGATCCCGACAGAGGCTTTCATGGCCGTGCTTAAATTGGACGAAGAATGATAAAAAGACCTGCCGCGTGATTGCGGCAGGTCTTTTTTACGGGCGAACACAAGGGTCGCCCCTACCAGGTTCCGTTTTTTCGTAGGGGCCCATGCCCACATGGGCCCGCCCCCTCAGCTCAAAAACAGCTCCACATCCTCCACCGTCAGCCCGGTCTGGAGGGCCAGGTTGATGCCGAACCCCACCACCTTGGCCAGGTCGGTGACCCGGGCGTCGATGTCCCTGGGGGTGACCATCAGCCCCTCCCCCGCCCCCTGGAGGGCCTGGGGGTCCAGATGAGCCTGGCCCGCCTCGGCCAGCAGGTCGGCGGCCAGGGTGGCCCCGTCCACCACCGTGGGCACCCCCACGGCGATGACGGGCACCCCCAGGCTGGCCCGGTCCAGGGCCGCCCGGGCGTTGCCCACCCCGGAGCCGGGGGTGATGCCGGTATCGGCCAGCTGGACGGTGGTACACACCCGGCTCAGGCTGCGGGAGGCCAGAGCGTCCACCGCAATGACGCAGGCGGGGCGGATCTTTTCGGTCACCGCACGCACCAGCTCCCCGCTCTCCACGCCGGTGGTGCCCAGCACTCCCGCCGCCAGAGCGGCCACCGGCCGGAAAGAGCCGAAGTGCTCCGGCACCTGCTCCACCAGATGGCGGGTGACCATGGTGTGGTCGGCGGCGGCGGGGCCGATGTTGTCCGGGGTGATGGCCCGGTTGCCCAGCCCCACCACCAGGGCGGGAGCCCCCTCCGGCAGCTTGAGCAGGGCGGACAGCTCCGCCGCCACCGCCCGGGCCGCCCGGCCGAAGGCATCCTCCTCCCGGCGGACCAGAGCCGACAGGTCCACCGTCACATAGGTGCCCACCGGCTTGCCGATGGCCTTTGCCCCCCGGTCGTCCAGCACTTTGACCGTGGTCACCGGGTAACCCTCCCGGGTGGATTCCTCCTGAGTCACGCCGGGCAGCTCCCCGGTATTGCCCCCCTCCCGCCACAGCTGAGCGGCCTCCAGCGCCAAATCCGTCCTTCTTTGTTCCATATACGTCCTCCTGTACACCCCAAGATATGGTGTTTTGTATGCTGCTTGCCTCTATTTTTTGCGGAGAGCGGCCCCATATACAAAAAAAGTGAAAAAACCTAAAAAAAACTGTTGCAATTTCTCTTGCTTCCTGCTAGAATGTAAAAATGCACAGGCAAACTATGTGTATTTACTATCGTCATCGGAGGAGGTGTTTGGTTTGCCGAATATTAAATCTGCCAAGAAGCGTGTCCTGGTGAACGAGACCAAGGCCATGCAGAACAAGGCCGCGAAGTCCGCTCTCAAGACCGACATCAAGAAGTTTGAGGCTGCGCTGGCTGAAGGCAACCGCAGCGAGGCCGAGGGCGCTTACAAGGTGGCCGTTAAGGCGGTCGACAAGGCCGTGGTTCATGGTCTGCTGCACCGGAACAACGCTGCGCACAAGAAGAGCGCCATGACCATCAAGCTGAACAAGCTGGCCTAATTGTGGTCAACATGAAACCGCCTGCCATGCAGGCGGTTTTTTGCTGCCCAAATGGGACCGGCTGATCTCTCCCCTTGCATTATCTTCCATTTTATGGTATATTCAGAAGGAACCTGTGTCCGGGAGGTGGGCCTATGCCCAAAGAGCTGCTGAAAAAGAAGCCGGTGAAATTTGTACTGGAGATGGTGGACATTTATTTCTCCAAGCACATCTCCCGCTCGGCGGCGGAGCTGGCCTACTTTCTCATCCTCTCCTTTTTCCCCCTGCTCATCTGCATCAATGCTTTTATCAGTCTGCTGCCGGTGGATCTGGAGGAGATTTTGGCTGCGGCCTCCCCCCTGCTGCCCAGGGCGGCCCGGGATATCCTGATGGAGTATGTGGGCTATATCACCACCAATCAGTCTCCCGGCCTGCTCATTGCAGGGGTTTTCATGACGGTGTTCTTTGCCTCGGCGGCCTTCCGGGCCCTGATGAACATTATGGAGGAGATCTATGGCCGCAAGGGCTACCGGGGCCTGCGGCAGGTGATCGCCAGCGTGCTCTTTGCCCTGCTGCTGCTGGTCACCATCTTCCTCTCCCTGGTGGTGCTCCTCACCGGCGGCTGGCTCTTCCAGGCGGCGGAACGGCTGCTCCATCTGGATACCAACTCCCTGCCCTGGGACTGGCAGTGGATGCGCTTTCTGCTTCTCTTTCTGCTGGTGTTCCTGTTTGTACTGCTGGTATACCGGGTGGCCGCCCCCCAGGGCAAACCACGCCCGCCGGTGATGACCGGGGCTTTTCTGACCGCGGTGGTGCTCTCCGTCTTTTCCATCCTGTTTTCCTGGTTCATTGGCCTGTCCTCCCGGTACTCCCTGGTGTACGGGTCCCTGGCCTCCATCATCATCATGCTGGTGTGGCTCTATCTGTGCGGCAATATCCTCATCATCGGCAACATCTTCAACTGCGTGTGGTATAAGCACAAAAAGCTGAAGCTGCTGAAAGATCTGAAAAAAGAAGAGAAATAAAAAAGCACGCTGCTGATGCAGCGTGCTTTTTCATCCATTATTTTGCTTCCAGATCTCTGCCAGCCCCAGGAAGGTCAGGTGAGGCTCCCATGCGGTGGAGATGGAGAGCAGAGGGCGTACCAGCGTGCTGTTGCCGCCGGTGAGCACCACCGTCAGGGGCCCCAGCACCTCCTCCAGCCGCCTGACAATGCCCTCAATGGCCCCGGCAGCCCCGTACAGGGCGCCGTACTTCATGCAGGACACAGTGTCCGTCCCCAGCAGCCCCTCCGGCGTGGACAGGGTGATAGGGGGCAGCTGGGCGGCCCGGGCGGACAGAGCCTCCAGGCCCAGAGCCAGGCCGGGCAGGATCATGCCGCCCCGGAAAAGGCCGCCCTTGTCTACCACCGACAGGGTGGTAGCGGTGCCCATGTCAAAGACAGCCACCGGAGGGGTATACCGGGCCAGAGCGGCCACACAGTCCACCACCCGGTCCATGCCCAGGTTGGCGGTGTCGTAGCCGCTGAGATCCAGACCGGTGTGGGTGGTTTTATCCACCACCAGGACGGGCTTTCCGGTGATGGCTTTCAGACCCTCCCCCACCGGGCCGGTGAGGGCGGGCACCACCGAGGAGAGAACGGCTCCCTTGGCCTCCACCCCCTCCAGCAGCTCTTTGAGGGCGGCGGTCCAGTCCAGGGCCAGGTCGCTGGGCAGCTTTTTCACAAAGGCCACCTGATCTCCCCGCAGGCCCGCGATGGCAACGGTGGTGTTGCCGATGTCAACCGTGAGCAGCATCTCAGGCAGGCTGCTCCACAGCGGTGGGGGCCTTTTTCTCCAGCTTGAGGGCACGCACCATGGGCACGCACACCGCGGGGGTGATGACGGCAGCCACCATGGCCTCAGGCACGCCGTTGGCGGCCACGATGCCCAGGATGAAGCCCAGTACCGCGTCGGCGGGGATGCCCTGGGCGGCGGCATAGGCCTCGGTAAAGATGACGCCGATGGAGCCCATCACCAGGGCGGTGTTGGTGAGAGCGCCCACGATGCCGGCGATCACCATGCCCCCGGTCTGGATACCGGCGTTGGACTTGCGGAAGAGGGTCTTAATGAGGGTGTAAACCAGCCAGGGGGTGACGCCCACCAGGATACGGGGCACAAAGCAGATGAACAGAGCCCAGGGGCTGCCCCGGTCCAGGCCGGGCACGGGAATGAAGGGGGAAAACACAAAGGAGGAAAGACCGGGCACCAGCGTATTTTTGATCAGGCTGGACAGACCGAACATTCCTCCCAGGAACGCGCCCTTCTTGGGCCCCAGCAGAATGGAACCGATGATGACCGGCACATGGAGAATGGTGGCCTTGATCACAGGCAGGTCGATAAGACCCAGGGGGGTAAAGGTGAGCAAAAAGATAATGCCGGTAAACATAGCCAGAATGGCCATGCCCTGCACCTGCTTGCTCCGCTGAGACCGGGTGAGCGCTTTTTTCATATTCAATTACCTCCAGCTGCCGTTCCTTTCTCAGGATACAGCGCATATTTTGGGTGACTGACCACCGATGGGCTGGGACCTGCCGTCTCACAGAGTACAGCGGCCCCGGACGGGGACAGCCGGAGATATTATAGCGGTTTTATCCCCAAAATGCAATGGCAATGTGGAAAACTTCCTTCGTGTCTGCTATAATTGAGGGACACATTACGGCGGCGGAAGGCCGTCCCTACAGATCATAAGGAGCTTCTTGCTATGCAGTTAAAAGGAAAAACCGTGCTGCTGGGGGTCACCGGCGGCATTGCCTGCTACAAATCCGCCAACCTGGCCTCCGCCCTGGTGAAGCAGGGGGCCAACGTCCAGGTGCTTATGACCAAAAATGCCACCGAGTTCATCGGCCCCCACACCTTTGAGTCCCTCACCGGCAACCGGGTGAGCGTGGATACCTTCGACCGCAACTATCAGTTCCAGGTGGAGCACATTGCCCTGGCCGACCAGGCCGACCTGGTGCTGGTGGCTCCCGCCACCGCCAACGTGCTGGCCAAGCTGGCCCACGGCCTGGCCGATGATATGCTCACCACCACCATTCTGGCCTGCAACTGCCCCAAGATCGCCGCCCCCGCCATGAACACCAAAATGTACGAGAACCCCGTCACCCAGGACAACCTGGACATTTTGAGAAAATACGGCTGGGAGATCGTGGAGCCCGCCAGCGGCCGTCTGGCCTGCGGGGCCGTGGGCAAGGGCAAGATGCCCGAGCCGGAGGACCTGCTGGAGACCGTCCTCCACGCCCTGAGCCACGAGAAGGACATGACCGGCCTCAAGGTGCTGGTCACCGCCGGTCCCACCCGGGAGGCCCTGGACCCGGTGCGCTATCTCACCAACCACTCCACCAGCAAGATGGGCTACGCCATCGCCAAAGCCGCCGCCGCCCGTGGGGCCCAGGTCACCCTGGTGTCCGGGCCGGTGAACCTGAAAAAGCCCCCCTACATGGAGGTGGTGGACATCCTGTCCGCTCAGGATATGTTTGACGCGGTGACCAGCCGTGCCCCCGACCAGGATATCATCATCAAGGCTGCCGCCGTGGCCGACTACCGCCCCGCTTCCGTGGCGGAGGACAAGATCAAGAAGAGCGGCACCGACGCCGATCTCTCCCTCCCCCTGGCCCGCACCAGCGATATTCTGGCCTGGCTGGGGGAGCACCGGGTGCCCGGTCAGTTCCTGTGCGGCTTCTCCATGGAGACCAGGGACATGGTGTCCAACTCCAAAAAGAAGCTGGAGAAAAAGCACATCGACCTCATTGCCGCCAACAACCTGAAGCAGGAAGGCGCCGGCTTTGGGGTGGACACCAACGTGCTCACCCTCATCGCCGCCGACGGGGCCAAAGAGCTGCCCCTCATGAGCAAGGAGGAGGCCGCCCACGCCCTGCTGGACGAAATTATGGACCGCCGGTGAGCTTTCGCCCCTTTTTGCCTTGACGGTAGGGGGAAAAAATGATAGAATAGCCCGCGATAAGGCAGTGATCGGGAAGAGTACCCCCATGTTTCCGCACCAGAGAGGAGCCGGACGGTGCAAGGCTCCGGCGGAGGTGGAGGGAAGGCGCCCGTGAGCCGCGGGGAGGCAATGCCCCGCCGGTCCCCCGCCGTTACCGGAAACGAAGCGCGTACCAGCCAGGTACGAATTCAGGTGGAACCACGGACATTTTGTTCGCCCTGAGCCGAAGAACGGCTCAGGGCGTTTTTTATGCTCTGGGCCAAGGAGAGCTTCCCCCCTCTGGGGGGAAGCTGGCAGCCAAAGGCTGACTGATGAGGGGTTCCCTCTATCCCGCGCCCCCTCATCCGGCCCTGCGGGCCATCTTCCCCCTGAGGGGGAAGGTAACCACAAACAAAAGGAGTTTGATTGTACCATGAAAAACACCGAAAAGACCATGGAGCAGATCGTCACCCTGTGTAAGGGCCGGGGCTTCATCTTCTCCGGCTCCGAGATCTACGGCGGTCTGGCCAACACCTGGGACTACGGCCCCCTGGGTGTGGAGCTGAAGAACAACGTCAAGAAGGCCTGGTGGAAGAAGTTTGTCCAGGAGAACCCCTACAACGTGGGTCTGGACGCCGCCATCCTCATGAACCCCCAGACCTGGGTGGCCTCCGGCCATCTGGGCGGCTTCTCCGATCCTCTGATGGACTGTAAGGAGTGTAAGGAGCGTTTCCGCGCCGACAAGCTCATCGAGGACTGGTGCGCTGAGAACAGCGTGGAGCTGCCCAAGCCCATCGACGCCTTCTCCCAGGAGGAGATGAAGAACTTCATCGAGGAGAACAACATCCCCTGCCCCACCTGCGGCAAGCACAACTTCACCGACATCCGTCAGTTCAACCTGATGTTCAAGACCTTCCAGGGCGTCACCGAGGATGCCAAGAACACCGTGTACCTGCGGCCTGAGACCGCCCAGGGCATCTTCGTCAACTTCCAGAACATCCAGCGCACCACCCGCAAGAAGCTGCCCTTCGGCGTGTGCCAGGTGGGCAAGTCCTTCCGCAACGAGATCACCCCCGGCAACTTCACCTTCCGTACCCGTGAGTTCGAGCAGATGGAGCTGGAGTTTTTCTGCAAGCCGGGCACCGACATGGAGTGGTTCCAGTACTGGCGCTCCTTCTGCAAGGAGTGGCTGCTGAGCCTGGGTATGCAGGAGGATCACCTGCGGCTGCGTGACCACAGCCCCGAGGAGCTGTGCTTCTACTCCAAGGGCACCACCGACTTCGAGTTTCTCTTCCCCTTTGGCTGGGGCGAGCTGTGGGGTGTGGCCGACCGTACCGACTACGACCTGACCCAGCACCAGAACGTCTCCGGCAAGGACATGACCTACTTCGACCAGGAGACCGGCGAGCACTATGTCCCCTATGTGGTGGAGCCCTCCCTGGGCGCCGACCGCGTGACCCTGGCCTTCCTGGTGGACGCCTTCGATCAGGAGGTGGTTGGCCAGGACAAGAAGGGCAACGACGACATCCGCACCGTGCTGCGCCTCCACCCCGCTCTGGCTCCCTTCAAGTGCGCCGTGCTGCCCCTGAGCAAGAAGGAAGTGCTGGCTGGCCCCGCCCAGCAGCTGCGTGACGAGCTGGCCCGCGACTTCATGGTGGACTACGACGACGCCGGCTCCATCGGCAAGCGCTACCGCCGCCAGGACGAGATCGGCACCCCCTTCTGCATCACCCTGGACTTCCAGACCGTGGGCGACGAGAACACCCCCGCCGACCACTGCGTCACCATCCGTGAGCGCGACTCCATGGAGCAGGTGCGTATTCCCATGTCTGAGGTTAAGAATTATATCGCTGAGCGTATCAAGTTCTGATCTCTTTCCAAACTATGACGCACCTGCTCCATTCCGCCGGTCACGGCGTCACAAGCGTTTTGGCCCTGGGCCAAAACCTTGGTGCGGACGAATTCACTTCGGCCGCACAGAATCCAATCCGGGACCCCAAAAAATCTTATTTTTTGGGGTCGCAGGTGCGAATTTCCATGTCCGAGGTTAAGAATTATATCGCTGAGCGCGTAAAGTTCTGACTTTCATCAAAAAAATCCCTGTTGCTAACGCAACAGGGATTTTTTCTTGCCTTTTATGCCTTCATGGCCTCCCGGGCGAAGTCGGCGGCCTGGTCCAGGTCGCTCTGGTCCGGGTGGGTCAGGGCCAGGTCAAAGGCCTGGATCATGGATTTCAGCTTGGCGTTGTCCGGGTCAGCCTTGAGCTGGGCTTCATACCGGTCCTTCACCGTCTGGGGCATCTTGCCGGTGCAGAAGAAGGTGCTCACCACCTGGTTCCCCTTGGGCACCTCCGCCTTAAAGCGGTCGGCCAGGGAGGCGAAGTACAGCTCGGAGATACCGAAACCGGCGGTGCCGAAGATGGCTACCCGCTTGCCGTACAAGCTATGTAAAAATTCCTGCATAGCAGGAGTGAGGGTACCCTTGTCGGTCCAGGACCCGGCAAAAACCAGCTCTGCCTGGTCCACGTTCTGGGGCGGCGGGCCAAAGGCCACGATGTCGTGGCCCTCACAGGCCTCCCGGATGGCCTGGGCCACCTGGGCGGTGTTGCCGGTCTGGCTGTCGAATACAATGGCGATTTTCATAGGTCCTCCTTTGGACGGCGGGCGCATACCGCGCCCCTACTTGTACTTCCGGCTCTCCGCTACTGCTAATTCATCACAACGGTTATTAAACGGGTTATCGGCGTGGCCCTTGACCCAGTGGAGATGGACGGTGTGGTAGTCGCACAGGTCCAGCAGGGTGGCCCATAGATCCGGGTTAAGGGCGGGCTTTTTATCTCCCTTCACCCAGCCTCTGGCCTTCCAGCCCCGGGCCCAGCCCTTCTCCAGGGCGTCAATGACGTACTTGGAGTCGGAGTAGAGCTCCACGATGCAGGGCTCTTTCAGGGCCTTCAGGGCGGTGATGACGCCGGTGAGCTCCATACGGTTGTTGGTGGTGTGGGCCTCCCCGCCGGAGAGTTCCTTTTTGAATGCTCCGTACTGCAAAATGGCCCCCCACCCGCCGGGGCCCGGATTGCCCGAGCAGGCCCCGTCGGTGTAAATGGTAACTGTTTTCATAGATCTCCTTCCAAACCTTCCCCCCTGTGGGGGGAAGGTGCCCCCGTAGGGGGCGGATGAGGGGGGTCCTGCATTGAACTTCCAGCCCAATGGTAGTACAAACACCCTCAAATCGCTGCAAAATATCCAAATTACTAAACCGTAATATGGTAATGCCGTAGGTCTGCTTTAAAAATTCTGTGCGGATTTTGTCCTCTTCCTGTCCCGTCTTTTCAAAATGCTGGGAGCCATCCAGCTCTATGGCCAGCTTTGCAGCAGCACAGTAAAAATCCACAATATAGGGACCAAATACCACTTGTCGCCGGAATTGAATGGGAAAGGTGCGTAAAAACTGATACCATAGCTTATTTTCTTCTTTGGTAGCATTTTTCCTCAGACTTTGGGCGTTTTTTCTCATCCATAGACGCATGAGATACTCCCCCTCATCCGGCCCTGCGGACCACCTTCCCCCCTCAGGGGGAAGGTTAAGCGGTACAGAGCTTCCCCCCCACTGGGGGGAAGCTGGCGAGCGCAGCGAGACTGATGAGGGGGACCTTCTCTCGTGCATCCCCTCATCCGGCCCTGCGGGCCACCTTCCCCCCTCAGGGGGGAAGGTTAAGCGGTACAAAGCTTCCCCCCCACTGGGGGGAAGCTGGCGAGCGCAGCGAGACTGATGAGGGGGACCTTCTCTCGTGCATCCCCTCATCCGGCCCTGCGGGCCACCTTCCCCCCTCAGGGGGGAAGGTTAAGCGGTACAGAGCTTCCCCCCCACTGGGGGGAAGCTGGCGAGCGCAGCGAGACTGATGAGGGGGACCTTCTCTCGTGCATCCCCTCATCCGGCCCTGCGGGCCACCTTCCCCCCTCAGGGGGGAAGGTT
>NZ_JBBHLB010000012.1:0-94901 GCF_037572415.1 Flavonifractor porci | reverse complement strand
TTCATAGCTTCAAAGAAATTAAATCAAGAGCCTTCTTCAAGCTTGCGCTTGTCAGAAGGACTTCTCGTCCTTTCTGGTGCTTCGTGTTTCTTTCACGTTGTTTAATTTACAAGGTACACGCTCTTGCCAGCCACTCGGGCTGACGTGCTATTTATTTTAGCACACTCAGTTTCACTTGTCAAGAACTTTTTTCAAGTTTTTTCAGGGCTTTTTAGCCCCAAACCGCTTGTTTCGGTTCTTTTTCAAGCTCGTTCACGCCGTCCGACGCGAACTCATTTAGTTTACCACGCACACTCGCGTTTGTCAAGCACTTTTTTCTGATCTTTTTTCAGAAGGCCGTCCGGGTTCCCCTCGGTTTCTTCCGGTTCTGGTCAGATTTTCATGCCCTCTCGCAAGGCGCTCAGATAGAATACCACTCACACCCCCTTTTGTCAACACCTTTTTTCACTTTTCTTCATTTTCTTTTTCCGTACCGGATTTTTGGACAGTGGCTGCCAGATCTTCATAGGAGAAAAGCGCATTCAGTACCTCCAGCATGGCATTGGGAGACAGATGCCCCGGCAGCTCCAGCCGCTCCATCAAGGCCTGCCTGCGCTCGGCTGATCCAGCCCCTCCAGACAACCCCAACAGCATCAGATCCGCCTTGGTAATGGCTCGTCCACACCGCACCGGCGGTGCATCTTCCTCCAGAAAGGTAGCCCCCGCCCGTCGGAGCGCCTGTTCCAGTACTTGAGGACGCATCCCTTCCACGCCCAGCTTGCCCTCTTTTCCCGGCGTGCGCTTCCGCCGCTCCTTGCCCAGGATATCAGGCACATAGGCGTGTTTCACCTGTTCCGGCGGAATGCTGCCCTTGAGAAAATTGCGGATGACAAAACCAGCCCCATCCGGATCGGTGAGGATGATGAGGCCCCGCTCCGCCGCCAAGCGGCGGAACAGGGCCAGTTTTTCACTGTTTTTAAACACACCGAAGCCGGAGGTCTCCACAATAATGGTATCCACCATCTGAGAGAGGGTATTCTTATCATAACGCCCCTCTACCACGATAGCCTCTTTGATCCGCAGCATACTCAGCTCCAGTGCAGACAGGCGTATCCAACGTACCAGCCATCACCCAGGTTTTCCGTGTACAGAACGCCGGGCCGGGCACTGCCCCGCCAGGGCTGCTGATGGATATCCAGCCGATTTAGTGGCTGATCGGACAGCCAGGCCCGTGCCGCACCGTTGCAGAGGCATACCGTCAGGGCCCCATCCTCCAGGCGGACCGCCTCCACCTCCAGGCCATTCAGCGGCTGGGTACTCAATCCCTCCGAAGGCAATTCCCCCGCCTGGGCCGCCTTCCGCAGAAGCTGCAGCTCGTCTCTCCGCACCGCCAGCAGCTTGCGGACCTGCTCACGGATGATCTCCATCTGATTCTTTCGGCGATTGGCGGTCAGATACCACCCCGCTGCGCCGGCGGCGGCAAGCGCCACACCAAAGATCGCACGCTTTTTCATGATCATCAGACTCCTTTCTTTACGGCCAGCTCCATCAGCAGGCCAGTCAACAGCTCTTCTCCATCCGCGCCGGTGGATTTCATAGCCAGATCGACCTCGCCACAGCGGATCACCGCCCGGCGACACCAGCCCAGAGAAAACCGCCGGGCCGACTGCATCATCCGTTCCGCCGGATAAGCCGAGCGCAGTCCCCACAGCTCCATCACATAGCGGCTTCCCTTCCTGTGTTCCAGGGCCAGCCGGGCCGTATAAAGCTGCCGCAGCTGCTTGCCCAGGGCCGCCAGCAGCTTGATGGGAGGCTCCTGCATATGATAGAGGTCCCCCAGCACCGAGGCCGCCTTGTCGAAATCGCCGGCGGAAATGGCATCAGTCATCTGGAACACCACCGCGTCCAGCTGGGGTGTGGCCACCGCGTCGATATCCTGTCGGGTAACCCGCCGATGGGAGGCATAGGTGCCGATCTTGCCGATCTCCGAAATCAGAGTGTGCATCAGATCTCCACACAGGAAGATGAGATACTTGGCGTCCTCGGTACCGATATCATGGTCCATGGCCCGGAAGCGCCGGGCGATCCAGTCCACCAGATCCCCCTGCTCCTGCCGGTTAAAGGGCACTACACTGCCCTTCTCCTTGATAACACCGGCCAGCTTGGTACGGGCATCTGATTTATATTCGATCAGGTCATACACAAAGACCAGGCACACATAGTCGGGCAGATCCTTCAAAATGGCGGTAAGGCCCTCCTTGTCTCCCTTGAAGAGATCGTAATCATTGACTACGATCATGGTGCGGGGACTCATCATGGGTAGGCAGTCCACCGTCTGGGCCAGAGCCTTCAAATCAAACTCCTTACCCTGGATCACATGGTAGTTGAAGGCCTCCATTCCCGGAGGCAGCAATTTCTGCTTCATTTGTCCCAGATAGTAGTCCCGCAGATAGGCCTCCTCGCCATGAAACACATAGAGGCTGCCCAGTGTGCCGCTTTTCAGATCCTGTTTCAGCTTCTGATAGGCAGCAGTATCCGGTTTTCCCTTTGGCGGCATGGTATCTTCTCCTTATTCCGCAGTAATGGTAACGGTCCCCGACCAGTCGGTGCGGTAGATCTGGCATCCGTGCTGGGACAGCCGGGCCAGAGTCTCCGCCGCCGGGTGACCGTAAGTATTGTATCCAACTGATATAACAGCCCATTCCGGCTGAATGGCCTGGAGCAATTCGTCCGACGAGGCGTATTTGGAGCCGTGGTGGCCTGCTACCAGCAGCTCTGTGTCCGGCAGGTCTCCGTATTTCACCAGCCGTGCCTCCACCGTGGTATCCATATCCCCCGTGATCAGAACGTCAAAGTCCCCTGCGCTGCCCAACACCGACAGACCTTCTTCATTGCTGCCGCCGCCGCCCAGGGGCGGGTAGATCTTTAGACTCGTCTCTCCAAGCTCGGCGGTGGCCCCGTCGGTAATCAAGAGCATTTCCACTCCATGGGCTTGTGCGGCAGTCTCCACCTCTGCCCGCAGGGTACTGTCCGGCTCCACGTCAGGCAGGATCAGCAGTCCCACGTCCATCCGCTCCAGTAGTTGAGGAATTCCGGATGCGTGGTCGTCGTGATAGTGGGTGAGGATCACCAAGTCGATGTGGCTCAGGCCCAGGGACTGAAAGTAATCCGCAGCGGTATTTCCCGCGTCGTAGCCGCCGCAGTCAACCAGAGCGGTCTGCCCCTGGGAATAGAGGGCTACGCTGAGGCCCTGACCCACATCCAGCACCGATACGGTGAGCCTTCCGCCGGTGAGGGCGGCGGCCTGAAGGACCAGTGCGCCGCATAGGGTGGACATACTGAGACACAACGGTACCACCACCCGCCCTCTGGGGCCTCGCCAAAGCACCCACAGAAAGATAAGTCCATAGGTCAGAGCCATCCACAGAATCAGATAGATGGAATGGACAGCCACCGAGGCAAAGGGCAGGCCCGCCAGGGCAGCGGTGAGCCACTGGAGATACCATACCGGCAGGGAAACCACCCAGGCCATCACCGTGGCCACGGCAGGCAGCACAAGTCCCACCAGCGCCGTCACCAGTCCACCCAGGAAGGCATCGGACACCGCCCACAGAGAGAGCAGATTGGCAAAGGGTGAGATGAGCGTTACACTGCCAAAATAGAAGGCCATCAGAGGCGTGGTGAACACAATAGCCCCCAACGTGGTGGCAACAGTGGCGATCATCACCCGGGCCCCCCGGCAGCCCAGCCTGGGCCAGAAGCCCTTGGGCTTGCGGGGCAGTCTGCCCTCCCACTTCTCACACAAAGGCCCGGTAAACAGAAAGATACCGGCCACGGCGGCAAAGGACAGCTGAAGCGATACACTGGCGGCAGCATAGGGATTGACTGCCAGCAGTATCATCAGCACGGCGCTGAGGCTGGTAGGCGGATCATTCTCCCGGTCCACCAGCGGGGCAATCAGGAGCAGGGCCTGCATCAACGCCGCCCGCTGGACCGAGGGGGTGTTGCCCGCCACGGCGCTGAAAAAGAAGAGCAGGCAGATGCTCACCACCGCCGACAGCCGCCTGCGGCGGCCCAGTAGAGTGGTGATCAGTCCGGCCAGGAAGGAGACATGGAGGCCGGAGACCGCGATCACATGGGCCAGTCCGGACCGGCGCAGGGCGCTGTACACCGCCTCAGGCAATTCCGTCTTGTCTCCCGTCAGCAGCGCGGTAACCAAAGGCGCGGTGCTGTCCGGAACGGCCCGGTCCACGCTGTCCTTCAGTGCCCCGCTGAACAGGGCGGGCCAGCAGCCCACCGGAGCCCGTTCCGGCCGTTCCGCCGTCCATTCCTTGCCGCCGCTGCCGATGAGGAGTACCCCTTTGGCATAATAGTAGCTGGTGGCCTCCCCCGCCATAGTGTCCGCCATGCGGAAGGAGGCGGTCACTGTCAACCGGTCGCCGGGCCGCAAGTCCGCGGCCTCCTCCCCGTTCAGGTAGAGCAGGGTCTTGGCCGGACTTCCATCATTCCCATAGACCTCTGCCATAACAGAGGTGCTGTAACTATTCTCCTGAGGCCAATCGGTGACCAGAGCTGTAACCGTTGTCTCTGTGCCGTTCAGCCGCAGCGCAGGTACCCGTACCAGAGCGCAGTATACCCCCGTCCAGCACAGGCCCGCCGCCAAACCGAAGCAGATCAGCAGCGTCCGCAGGCGGACTTTGCCCCGAAGGAACAGTCCGGCCAGGGCCGCCAATCCACAGCACGCCCCCGCCGGTATCAGTACGGCCTCCGGCAGCAGATAAACCGCCAGAAACACCGCGCCGGAAAAGGCGGCGGCAAACCAGGCCAGCTTACGCATAGGGCATCTCAGCCAGGATGAACTGAACATACATGGTCATCACCTTCTTCATGATACCAAACAGAGCCATGCAGTGCAAGATATGACCTCATAGGGAGTCACAAAAAATAGAGAACAGCCCCCGCCTGGAAGGGCAGGGGCTGTCTATCTATTTGGGTCTTATTTCTTCCGCAGGAAGGAGAACTTGGTCTCGGAGCAGATCACGCCCACAAAGATCAGGGCAAAACCCACCAGCATCAGGGCGGTAGGCTGCTCGTTGGCAAAGATCATGGAGAAAATTACGCCGAAGGGAGCCTCCAGAGACAGGAGGACCGCCGCGGTGGAGGGGGCGGTGTACTTCTGGCCGATATTCTGGAAAAGCAGTGCGCCGCAGGAGGCAAAGATCACCAGATAAGCAAGGCCAAAGATCAGATCGCCGTTGAACGCCTCGGGGCTTACCGAGGTTCCGGTGACCAGCACGCCGATCCAGGAGAACACGGCAAAACTGGCAAACTGGAGGGTGGTCAGGATAAAGATATCCCGACCCTCGGAGAACTTGGACACAGCCACGATATGGGCGGCAAAGAAGAAGCCGCCGATGAGGGTAAGTACATCACCCATATTGAAAGCGGAGGCATTGTCGCCGGTAACCGACACCAGGCCGATGCCAATGATGCACAGCAATGCGGCAATCACATTGAACTTGTCCGGCCGGCGCTTGGCCACAATCCAGTACAGGAAGGGGACGATGACGCAGTAGACCGCGGTGAGAAAGGCGTTTTTGCCGGGGGTGGTCTGTTCCAGGCCGTAGGTCTGGAACGCGTAGGCCACAAACAGGCAGAAGCCCATCACCGTACCGCCAATCAGGTAGTGGCGGTCCATCACCTTCCATCGTTTGATAAAGACCACTGCCAGCACAAGGGCGGCAAAACTGAATCGAATGGCCAGCAGCCAGAAGGTGGGCAGCACATCCACGCTGCTCTTCATCACTACAAAGGAACTACCCCAAATAATCGTAGCGAGGATAATCAGCGGGGTGGCGAACTTGGCCAGGACACTGCTTTCATTGGTTTGGCTCATGGTTGTACCTCTCCTTTACCTATGGTAAAATAAAATGTAATCCCAACAAAGGGGGGCATCCAAATGAAACCGCTGGATCGGACCTTTTTTGCCCGGGACACCTTGGATGTGGCCCGAGATCTGCTTGGAAAACACCTGGTCCGGATATGGAACGGGGAGACGCTGGTAGGGCGCATTACAGAGACCGAGGCCTACATCGGCAGGTGCGACAAGGCCTGCCACGCCTATGGCTACCGCCGCACCCCCCGGACCGAGACTCTCTTTGCCCCTCCGGGCACCGCGTATATCTACCTGATCTACGGAATGTACCACTGTCTCAACTTCGTAACTGAGGCGGAAGGCGAGCCTGCCGCCGTCCTGCTGCGAGGTCTGGAACCGGTGGATGGGTTGGCTCGTATGAGCCTCAACCGCTTCGGCAAGATGCCGGGAGAGCTGACTTCCTATCAAAAGAAGCACTTTCTGGACGGACCGGGCAAGGTGTGCAAGGCCCTGGCTCTTACCCGGGCCCAAAACGGTCTGGACCTGTGCGGCCAGGAGCTTTTTCTCTGTGACGCGGGCGAAACGCCCTCTGTCATCCATACCGGCCCCCGCATCGGCATCGACTACGCCGAGGAGGCCGTTCAATTCCCCTGGAGGTTTTATGTATGATCCTGTTTGACTTTGACGGCACCCTGGTGGACTCCAACGGCGTGTGGGAGGAGGTGGACAACACCTTCCTGGCCCGCCGGGGGCTGACCCCCACCCAGGAGTACAGCGAAACGGTAGGCCACTCCATCTTCCCTCTGGCCGCCCAATTCACCATCGACTACTACCACCTGGACACCACGCCTCAGGCCATCATGGACGAGTGGACCCAGCTGGGCCGGGAGGCCTACCTGTCCCAAGTGCCCGCAAAGGAGGGTGCCCTGGCTTTTCTGGACCAGTGCCGGAGGCAGGGGCAGACCATGGTCCTGCTTACCGCCTGCGTGCCCGAATTCTGCCGGGAGGCTCTCAAACGGCTGCATATGGAGAACTACTTCTCCCAGCTCATCTTCGTTCAGGAACTGGGTATGCTGAAGAAGGACCCGGCCACTTTTGCCCATGTTCTGAAAGAGCTGGGATCCACACCGGAGGAGAGTACCCTCTATGAGGACTCCCCCGGCGCCTGCGCCGCCGCCAAGAAGGCGGGGCTCACCGTAGTGGGGGTATACGACCCCTTCTATGCCCGGTACGAGGAAGAACTGAAAAGCCTCTGCCACCGGTATATCTACAGCTTTGCGGAATTGCTCCAGCCATAGCATTTCTCCGGGCCGCCTTCCGGCGGCCCGGTTTTCTTATACCTTGTCCATATACTGGGAAGCGGATTTCAGCATCAGCTTTTTAGTGCCCACGCTGTCGAAGGCGATCTCCACCAGAGCGTCGCCGCCCATGGGGGTCACCTTGGTGATCAGGCCCTGACCAAAGGCCTTGTGCCGCACCGTATCGCCCATGCGGAAGGCTCCGCCGGACGGAGCGGCCTGTCTTGCCGCAGGCGCCGCAGCGGGCTGGGCCGCCGGAGCCGTATGGCCCAGGGAGAATCCGTGGTCGAAGGTACGGCGCACCGGCGTGGTCTTGCGGGCAGGCCGCTCCCCCTCACCCCGCTCGCCGTAGGGCAGGCGGCCGGACTTCTCCACCAGTTCCGGAGGGATCTCCCCCAAAAACCGGGAGGGACGGTTGGAGTTGGTGCGGCCGAAGAGCATACGCTGGGAGGCGCAGGTCATATACAGCTTTTCCTTGGCCCGGGTCATAGCCACGTAGCACAGCCGCCGCTCCTCCTCCATCTCATCCGGCTCGCCAATAGCACGGATACCAGGGAAGATGCCCTCTTCCACGCCTATCACAAAGACCACCGGGAACTCCAGGCCCTTGGCGGAGTGCATGGTCATCATGACCACACAGTCCTCGCTGGGATCGTGGCTGTCCAGGTCGGTATACAGGGCGATCTCATCCAAAAAGCCCGCCAGGGAGGGCTCCTCCACTACGTTGTCCAGGTAATTCTGGATAGAGGTGGCCAGCTCCCGCACATTTTCCAGTCGGGTGCGGTCCTCAATGGTCTTTTTCTGTTCCAGCATAACGGCATAGCCGGTGCGCTCCACCACCTCTTCGTAGAAGGCGGGCAGAGGCAGCTCCCGGGACAGCTTCCGCAGATCGTCCATCAGTTCCACAAACTGGCCCAGCTTGGGAGCCGCTTTCTGCAGCTCCGGCCAATCCTTGGCGTGGCTGATGACCTCCCACAGGGATCTGCCCTCAGTCTGGGCAATGTTCTGAGCCCGGTCCACGGTGGTGGCGCCAATACCCCGGGGCGGATTGTTGATGATACGGGAGAGCCGCAGATCGTCGCCGGGGTTGTTCACGGCGCTCAGGTAGGCCAGCATATCCTTGACCTCGGCACGGTCAAAGAACCGGATGCCGCCGATGATGCGGTAGGGAATACCGTTACGCTTAAAAGCCTGCTCAATCTGGTTGGACTGGGCGTTCATGCGGTAGAGCACCGCGTGATCTCTCCAGCCCCGCCCGGCGGAAAAGCCCGCCAGGATCTGGGCCGCTACATACTGGGCCTCGTCGTGCTCGTTCATGGCGGTATAGCACTGAATCTTCTCGCCCTCTTCGTGCTGGGTCCACAGCTCTTTGCCCTTGCGGCCCTCGTTGTTCTTGATGACCGCGTTGGAGGCCTCCAGAATGTTCTTGGTGGAGCGGTAGTTCTGCTCCAGCCGGATTACCCTGGCCCCCTTGTACTGATTCTCAAAGGAGAGAATGTTTTCAATGGTGGCGCCCCGGAAACGGTAAATGGACTGGTCATCGTCGCCCACCACGCAGATGTTCTCATAACCTCCCGCCAGAGTGGCGGCCAGCTGATACTGCAGGTTGTTGGTATCCTGATACTCGTCGATGAGGACGTAGCGGAACTTCTTCTGGTAGTAGGTCCGCACCTCCTCAAACCGCTGGAGCAGACGCACCGTGTCCAGAATGATGTCATCGAAATCCAGGGCGTTGGCTTCCTTCAGCCGCCGCTCGTACTCCACATAGATCTTGGCCATCTTCACCAGCCGGAAGTCTCCCGCCTTCTCGCACTGGGTCAGATAGTCCGCCCCGGACAGCATAGCGTCCTTGGCCCGGGACAGGTAGCCCAGCACCGTGCGGGCGGAGAAGGTCTTGTCGTCCAGGTTGAAGTCCTTCACAATATCCTTAATGACCCGCTCGGAGTCGGCGGTGTCATAAATGGTGAAGGAACTGGTAAATCCCAGCCGGTCGATGTCCCGCCGCAGGATACGCACACAGGCGGAGTGGAAGGTGGAGGCCCACACATCGTTGGCGGCGGGGCCCAGCATCCGCTCCAGCCGCTCTTTCAACTCCCCGGCGGCCTTATTGGTAAAGGTGATGGCAAGGATAGACCAGGGCACGGCCGGGTCCATGCGGCACAGCCGTTCCTGCTCCCCCTTCTTCTCCGGACCGGGATGAGCCACGTAATCTTCCAGAAAAGCCAGATCCTCCGGCCTCACCCAGGCAGGCACCTCGTCGGAATCGGCGCCCCGGCCGTACTTCATCAGGTTGGCAATACGGTGGATGAGCACCGTGGTCTTTCCGCTGCCCGCTCCTGCCAGCAGCAGCAGGGGACCTTCGGTAGCCAGGGCGGCTTTCCGCTGTTCCGGATTCAGATTTTCAAACTCCAGTTCAATGGCGGCCCGCCGGGCTTTGCAAAAGCGCAGTTCCTCTTGGGTATTCAACATAGCGTTTTCCTGTCTCCTTGGCAATGGGAGAGCCGCCCACAGACGGACGGCTCCCTTTTTTGGTGCTTCTATTGTATCGAAAAGCGGCTTCCAGGTCAACCACCCCCCGGGGATTCTTTTTCCTGCGATACACTCTTTAAAGTGCTATAACTTTATAGTGCAAAAGTCCCCAGGATATGATATAATGTGCCTCGCGTGCAGTGTATGGAAGGGAGAGGATTGGGATGCGCCGTTTTGTTTTTCGTTCCCCCAGGCTGGGATTTCTGGCCTGCGATCCGGCGCTGGCAGATCCGGCGGCAGCGTTCTACCGGCGGAACCGGGCGGCTTTTGCCCCCTTTGACCCAGTCCAGCCCGAGGAATTCTTTACGGCAGAGGGTCAGGCGGAGCGTCTGTCCTTTGACCTGGAGCAGGCAGAGGCGGGCCGCTGTTTCCGCTTCCTGCTGGTCCAGCCCCGGCATCCCGGTAAAATCATCGGGCTGGCCGGGCTCAACGAGATCGTGCGCGGGGCTTTCCAGTCCTGCTTCATCTCCTACAAGCTGGATCACACTCTCTGGGGACAGGGTTACGGCGCCGAGGCCATCTCCGCTCTGACCGAGTGGGGTTTCCACAACCTGGGACTTCACCGGGTGGAGGCGAACATCATGCCCCGCAATCTTCCCTCCCGCCGGGCGGCAGCCAGAGCCGGCTTTGAGGAGGAGGGACTGGCCAAACGCTACCTCAAAATCAACGGGGTATGGGAGGACCACATCCACATGGTACGCAGAAATGAAGAGGAGGATCTCTGAATGGAACACAACAAATCCGGGGGTAAGTTTACCAGTTCCCTGGGCTTTGTCCTGGCGGCGGTAGGTTCTGCCGTTGGCATGGGCAACATCTGGCTTTTCCCCTATCGGGTGGGACAGTACGGCGGCGGCGCCTTCCTGGTCCCCTATTTCATCTTTGTGGCCCTGTTCAGCTATGTGGGCCTGTCCGGCGAGTTTGCCCTGGGCCGGCTCACCGGCACCGGCGCCATGGGCTCTCTGGATTATGTCATGAAATCCCGGGGCAAGAAGGGCGGCAAACTGCTGGGTATCATTCCTCTGTTGGGCGTGCTGGGCATCGCCATCGGCTACTCGGTGGTGGTGGGCTGGGTCCTGCGGTATTCCATCGGGGCTGCCACCGGCGCGATCCTGAACAGCGATGCACAGGGCTTCTTTGACACGCTGGCTGTGAACTTTGGCTCCATTCCCTGGCATCTGATCGCGGTGGTCTTTACGGTGGTCATTCTGATTTTTGGCGTTGCCTCCGGCATTGAGAAGCTGAGCAAGTTCATGATGCCCGCCTTCTTTATTCTGTTTCTCATTATCGCCGTCCGTGTGGCCTTCCTTCCCGGTGCGGCGGAGGGCTACCTCTACCTGCTCCAGCCCGACTGGAGCTACCTGCTCAAGCCGGAAACCTGGGTCATGGCCATGGGACAGGCCTTCTTCTCCCTGTCCATCAACGGCGCCGGTATGCTGATCTACGGCAGCTACATGAAGAAGGACGAGAGCATCCTGCGCCATGCGGGCATGACCGCCCTGCTGGACACCCTGGCCGCTCTGCTGGCGGGCTTTGCCATCATCCCCGCCGTCTTTGCCTTCGGCATCGACCCCACCAGCGGCCCCTCTCTCATGTTCGTCACCCTGCCCCAGGTCTTTGGGCAAATGCCCGGCGGGCAGATCTTCGCCCTGTTCTTCTTCGTGTCTGTATTTTTTGCCGGCATTACCTCCCTCATGAATATGCTGGAGGCCTGCGGCGAGGCTCTCAGTTCCACCGTCAAGCTTTCCCGGCGGACCGCCACCCTGATCGTGGGTGTGGTGACCTTTGTGCCCGGCCTGTTCCGGGAGTCCCTGGCCGGCATGGGCAGCTGGATGGACCTGATCACCATCTATGTCTCCCCCTTCGGCGCTCTGCTGGTAGCTGTGTTCCTCTACTTTGTCCTGCGGATGGACACCATCAAGGACGAGCTGGCTCTGGGTGGAAAGGGCCGTCCCGGCAAATTCTTTACCGTCACCGCCCGTTTCTACGTACTGGTGGCGGCGGCGGTATGGGCTCTGGGTATCTACTACGGCGGCATCGGCTGATTTCCACACACAAAAAACAGGCCCAGCTATAAAGCCGGGCCTGTTTTTTATCTGCCTGTGATCCAGTGCTGGAAGCCTTCCCACAGCTCAATGGCCTTGAACTTTACTACATATCCCTCATCCTCTCCGGTGATGAGAGACACCTGGTCCTGAGTAAAGCCGTCGCTGAGGGCTGTCTGGGCGGCCGTCTGGCTAACCGAGCCCAGGCACAGAGGCGGAAATACCACGCACCACCAGTTCTGGCCCTCTCCTTCGCCGATCACCACCCGCAAGGCAGTATACTCTCCGGCGGGCAGGGCAAAGTCTGTGTACTGCTTGGTGGGAAACCAGTAGTTGTCCTCCAGGGAGACCGTCACCGGATACTGGTACCCCTCCTCGGCCACCTGAGCTGCTCCGGCGGCTGCTATGTCGGCCAAATGCTCTGTCAGGACCTCTCTGGTCTCTTCCAAGGTGGCACCAGGCACAAAGTAATCAGATGCCGCGCCCAGCACCCGGTCCCGCACTTTCAGCTTCAGGGCCTGGTCAGCCTCCGAGTCGGAGTTGGCCAGCACGTGCAGCCGGATCACCTGGTCGGACAGGGCCGCCTGACTCCGGTCCAGCCAGACCCCTGCCAGAGCCGCAATGGCCACACCCAGCAAAAGAGCCAATTCCCATCGCCGCAGGGTCTTGCTCTGTTTCATAAAAAATCACCGTCCACATTGGTTTGTCTCCATTGTGGACGGTGATTTTCGATTTTATACCTGTTCCAGTAGATTTTCCACAGTCTGGGCCAGAAACGTCTCCTGGTACTGCTCCTTCAGCGCATTAAAAGCGCTTTGGGCCCGTTCCTCATCATCAAAGAGGCCAAACACAGTGGGGCCGGTGCCGCTCATGGAGGAGCCCAGGGCTCCATGCTGGATCATGACATTTTTGATGGAATCGATCTCCTGAGCACGGCGGCTGGGCAGAGCGTCCTCAAAGACGTTATACATCCGCCGGGCTACTCCGGGCAGATCGCCGCCCTTCAGCGCCGCAATCAATCCGGCGGTATCGGGCCGCCGGCGAATCCGGCAGCCGTCCAACGTACGGAACAGCTCCGGCGTGGACACTGAAAACGTCGGCTTGCACAGCACCACCAGACAGGACGGCAGAGGGGGCAGATCGGTGAGCACCTCTCCCCTGCCCTCCGCCAGGGCGGTGGTTCCCCGGACGCAGTAAGGCACATCAGAGCCCACCAGGGCTCCGATCTCCTCCAGACGCTCCCCGGAGAGGCCCAGGCCCAGCAGCTTGTTCAGCCCCCGGAGCACGGCGGCGGCGTCGGCGCTGCCGCCCGCCATGCCGGCACACACCGGGATGGTCTTGTCCAGCTTGATGGACAGCCCGCCGTGGTCCACCCCCGCCGCTTCGCACAGCCGCAGGGCGGCGGCGGCGGCCAGATTGCTCTCGTCCGCCGGCAAAAAGCCCAGGTTGCTCTCCATGCGCAGAGGCTGCCCGGTACCGGTCTCCAGACGGAGAGTGTCGGTAAGGCCTACCGTCTGCATCACCATGCGCATATCGTGATAGCCATCGGGGCGTTTCCCCAGCACATCCAGGGACAGATTCAGTTTGGCATAGGCCTTGACCTCCAGGACTGCCATGAGACTCCTCCTTATCGGATCTTGCGCGCCTCCAGATAAAAGCGCTTGTCGTGGGCCTCGCCCATAGAGAAGGTCTTGCGGGGCAGGGCCCCGTCGTGGATCACAGTGGGGAACAGCTGATCCTTCCCCATGGCGGGCAGCAGGAAAGCCAGATTGCCCGGCCGGGCCGCCAGGGTACGAGCCACATCGGCCCCGTGGATGTAATCGATACGTCCCCCCTGTTCCTTCACATAGGCATCCAGGAAGGGCTGAAGGGTGCCCACCGCCATCTGGGCGGTGGGGTTGGGCACGGTAACCGCGCCCTGCCCGCCTGCGTGGACATAGCGGAGGACATGGCCCTCCCCCTCCCCCTGGAAAGCGCCGGGGAAGTTCTTTACCAGTGCATCCACCACCTGCTCCGGCTCCACGCCGAAGAGTACACGGTGGATGGCCTCAAATTCCAGGGCCGGATCGTGGAGGTTCACCAGCTCGCACAGGGCAAAGCGGGCAGGCAGGCGGTCCCACTGCTCCTTGGGGGTCAGTCGTTTCTGACGCTCATAGCACTCCTTGGCCGTGGCCAGGGAGTGGTTGCCGTCACCCACGGCGAATGCCATGACCTTCTCCGCGCCGTATTTGGCCCGGAAGGCGGCGGGATCAGCCAGAGCAGACAGGGCATGGGCCACCATGGCCACACTCTCCTCATCCAGCAGCCAGCCGGTGATGTGTCCCCCGCGCTCCATCAGATCAAAGTCATACACCATCTGCATCCTGTCTTTCCGCTGGGCCAGAGGCTCGATGACCGTTTTCTGAGGATCGTCGGTCAGCAACATGGCGTGAGGCAGCTCCAGGGGGGCGTTCTTCCGCACCGCCACCCGGGGCGGAATGCGGGGCATAACGGTACCCTCGGTGGCCCGGACGGCAGCGCCGGAACCGGGCTCATAGTCGTACTGCTCCAGATCCACCATGCCCACCAGGCCCCGGCGCACCTTCAGGTTGTCCAGCCGCCGCTCCACATAGATGAGGGCGGTGGGAAACTCCTGAAAGCGTTCCTCCCGCAGGTAGCGGGTCATGGTGTTGTTGACTTCCATAATATCGGTCTCTACATTGGGACCGTCCAGACAGCTCTCCGGCAGGATGAGCCGCAGGGCGGAAGGGGCGGAGCCCACATACTCCTCCACCCGCTGCCAGTAGTCCGGCTGGGAGGTATACTGATCGCAGGCCACCACCGACCACTTGCGGTATTCACAGTTCCGGGGCAGCAGGATATCGGCCGGCCGGAAGGCCAGTCCCTCAAATTGCCGCAGCATATTGCTCACTCACTTCCAGACATGAAGTTTGGGTGGTACTCAGTCCATCGCGCTCCGGATCGCGGCCAGCAGATCGGGGAACTCCTCGTAGGCGGGCAGCTCCGGATGATCGGCCTTGATCTGCTCGGTGCTCTTAAAGAGGAAGCCCGCCTTGCTGGCCTGGATCATGCCCAGGTCGTTGAAACTATCCCCGGCGGCGATGGTTTCGTAGCCGATGGACTGGAGGGCCTTCACCGTGGTCAGCTTGGACTGGGGGCAGCGCATCCGGAAGCCGGTGATGGTTCCATCAGCGGCCACCTCCAGGGTGTTGCACATCAGGGTGGGCCAGCCCAGCTTCTTCATCAGGGGCTGGGCAAACTGTTCAAAGGTATCACTGAGGATAATCACCTGACTGAAGGAGCGCAGCTCGTCCAGAAATTCCTTGGCCCCGGGCAGGGGGTCGATGGTGGCAATGGTGTTCTGGATCTCCTTCAGGCCCAGTCCATGCTCTTTCAGAATATCCAGGCGGAACTGCATCAGCTTGTTGTAGTCAGGCTCATCCCGGGTGGTACGGCGCAGCTCGGGGATGCCGGTAGCCTCGGAAAAAGCGATCCAGATCTCAGGGACCAGAACGCCCTCCATATCCAGACAGGTGATATACATATCCTCTCCTCCTTTTCTTATTCCTGCTCTCTGGCCTGCTTTTTCTTCAGGTTGGTCAGGAAGTTATCCAAACGGGTCAGGGCCTCGGCAATGTCCTTCATAGAGGTGGCGTAGCAGCAGCGGACAAAGCCCTCGCCGCCGGGGCCGAAGGCGGAACCAGCGATAACGGCCACCTTCTCCTCCATCAGGAAGCGCTCACAGAACTCGTCAGAGGTCAGACCGGTGCCCCGGATGTCGGGGAACACATAGAAGGCCCCTCTGGGCTCAAAGCAGGGCAGGCCGATGCGGCGCAGGCCCTCCACCAGATAGCGGCGGCGGCCGTCGTACTCGTCTCGCATATGCTCGATATCACCGTCGCCGTTGCGCATGGCCTCAATGGCGGCGTACTGGCTGACGGTGGGAGCAGACATGATGCCGAACTGGTGGAGCTTCAGCATCTGCTTGATGACCGGGGCAGGCCCGCAGACGTAGCCCATTCGCCAGCCGGTCATGGCATGACTCTTGGAGAAGCCGTTGACCACGATGGTGCGGTCGTACATATCGGGCAGGTTGGCCATGGAGACATGGTGCTGGCCGTAGGTGAGCTCGGCGTAGATCTCGTCGGAGAGCACCATGATGTTGGTGCCCCGCAGCACCTCGGCAATGGCCTCCAGGTCCTCCCGGCCCATGATGCCGCCGGTGGGGTTGGAGGGGAAGGGCAGCACCAGTACTTTGGTACGGGGGGTAATGGCGGCCTTCAGCTGCTCGGGGGTGAGACGGAACTCATTCTCCGCCTTCAGCTCCACATACACCGGGGTACCGCCGGCCATGGAGGCCAGAGGCCCGTAGCACACAAAAGAGGGCACGGGCACGATGACCTCGTCGCCGGGGTTGAGCAGGCAGCGCAGAGTAAGGTCAATGGCCTCGCTGCCGCCTACGGTGACTACGATCTGGCTGGCAAAGTCATAGTGCAGGTCGAACCGGCGGGCCAGATAGGCGGCAATCTCCCGCCGCAGCTCCGCCATGCCGGCGTTGCCGGTATATTTGGTAAAGCCCTTCTCCAGGGAGTAGATGCCGGCGTCCCGGATGTGCCAGGGAGTGACGAAGTCGGGCTCGCCGATACCCAGGGAGATGGCGTCCTTCATCTCCTCCAGAATGTCAAAAAAGCGCCGGATGCCGGAGGGCTTCACATCCTGGATGCGCTTACACAGTATCTCGTCGTAGTTCATGAGAAAATCCACTCCTTCGGCTGCTTCTCCTGCTTTTCAAAAATCAGGTGCTTTTCCTTATATTTATGCAGGATAAAGTGAGTGGCGGTGCCGGTCACGTCCTCCAGAGTGGACAGGCGCTCCCCCACGAACTGGGCCACTTCCTTCAGGGTGCGGCCGGAGATGATAACGGTCAGATCAAAAGCGCCGCTCATCAGGTAGACGCTCTCCACCTCGTCGTACTGGTAGATCCGCTCGGCCACCCGGTCAAAGCCCTCGCCCCGCTGGGGGGTCACCTTGACCTCGATGAGGGCAGTGACCGCCTCCCGGTCGGTGCGGTCCCAGTCCACAATGGCTTTATAGCCCAGAATAATTTTTTCATCCTCGTACCGCTTGATGGCCGCTTTCACGTCCTCCACGGACATATCGGCCATAGATGCAAGCTGTTCGGGGGTCAGAGTGCAGTCTTGTTCCAAAAGCTGGAGCAATTTCATGGCTGTGCTCCCTCCTTCTTCCTATCAGCGATTGGCACAGGCCTGTAAAAAGGCCTATTATATGATATTATATACTGGTGGTTTCGGAAATACAAGAGCACAGATGGAAACTTCACGGCCCGTCTGTCTGACATTTCCATACAAACAGACAGGCCCCGGGGCTGAAAAGCCCCGGGGCCTTATGCACTTGGGTTACAGCACGCCCTTGCGGACGTTGACCACAAAATCCTGCACGTTGGTGACGATGGTGCGTACCGACAGACTGCCCCGGTCCCGCAGCTTGTTCACCGCAAACTCGGAGATGTCCACCGAGTAGAAGTACACCGGGCGCACCACCCCGTCCACCACCCGGTAGGAGGGGGTCATGTTGCCGGTGGCCACCGTATGGAGGGTGGAGGCCATGCAGATGACAGTGGTGGCATTTTTCACCAGAGCCCGCATGGCGTCCTGGCCCTCATACACGTTGCCGTACACCTCGGGCAGGGGACCGTCATCCCGGACGGAGCCCACCAGTACAAAGGGCACATTGTGGTTGACACATTCGTAGATGATGCCGTCTTTCACCTTGCCGGAATGGACAAAGGCGGCGGTGGACCCAGCCAGCCGGACGGCGTTGATGGTGTCAATGTGGTGATAGTGGCCGTTAGGCATACTCTTCTGGGTGTAGATGTCCTGACCCAGGGCAGTGCGGAGATAGCCCGCCTCCAGGTCGTGGGTGGCCAGGGCGTTGCCCGCCAGCAGGCCGTGGACATAGCCCCCCCGCACCAGAGCGGCGAAGGCGTCCCGGGCGTCATGGTCAAAGGCGCAGGCCGGGCCCATGACCCACAGGATGCGCCCGTGGTCCTTCTCGTGGCGGAGCAGCTCATAGATGGAGTCGTAATCCATGGAGTAGGCGGTCTCCCGGGAGCGGCCCTGACGGAAGGAGAAGGTCTCCTGCTCCCCTTTTTCCGTCTCAAAGCCATCGGCGTGGATGTAGATACCCTCCGAGGCATCCTCCGTCCGGCCTACCACCACCGGCTCGCCCTCTTTCAGGTTGCGGAACTCCACCACGGCGATCTTGCCCTCCCGCAGGACGGCCACACAGTCCATGCGGCTCTCCTCGGCCAGCAGCCATTCTCCGTTGACCTTGAAATACTCCGGGAAAATACTGGTGGCATGATAGCCTTCAGGCGCCACACCGGCCCGAGGGGCGGGGCAAAAGGTTACGCTGGGGGCGTTCTGGAACACGGGCTTGGTAAAATCAGGGGCATGATACTCAGGCAGCACAAAGCTCATGGGGATCAGAACTCCTTTCCGTCGTTTTGTCCCCTTCATTGTATCATGACCGTTTCTTCTCCGCAATCGGTTCTTTAAAGATCCTTTTTCATGCGGTTAATTGCACTTTTTTCCAGCCTGGAGACCTGAGCCTGGGAGATCCCCACCTCGGCGGATACCTCCATCTGGGTCTTGCCCTCAAAAAAGCGCATCCGCAGAATCCGTTTCTCCCGGTCGGTGAGCCGCTCCATGGCCTCCTTCAGGGCAATGTGTTCCAGCCAGCTCTCGTCGGTGTTTTTGGAGTCCTTCACCTGGTCCATGACGCAGATGGTATCTCCACCGTGTTCGTACACCGGCTCGTAGAGGGACACCGGATCCACAATGGCGTCGAGAGCAAATACCACGTCCTCCCGCTTCAGTTCCAGCATCTTGGCGATCTCCTCCATACTGGGCTCCCGCTGGTGCTCGTTCATAAACTTCTCCTTGGCCTGGAGCACCCGGTAGGCGGTGTCCCGCATGGACCGGGACACCCGGAGGGAGGAATTGTCCCGAAGATATCGGCGGATTTCCCCAACAATCATCGGCATGATGCTGCCATTAGGGAAAATCCTCTATGAGTCCGCTTCGTGCTGCAAAAAGGTGTAGTAGATCTCCACTTTGGGTCCCTCCACCACAATGCGCTCCACGCAGTCCCGGATCACCGCCTGCCGCTCCTCCGGGGTGAGATTGGGCCAGCTGTCTTTGATGCCGGCCGCCTGCTCCCGCAGGTCCTCCATCCGGGCGGCCCGGCGGCAGGTGGCCTGCTCGGTCTCATAGTCCTGCCGCAGGATCTCCAGCTGCCGGCGCACCTCCCGCACCTCGTCCAGCAACACCGGGTCCTCCCCCTCGGCAAAGAGCTGGTAGAGCCGCCGCAGCTTGCTCTCCAGCTTGTCCATCTCTCCCTCCAGCTGGGTCAGGGGATCGGGGACGGGGTCGGCCTCTTGCCCCAGCCGGGCGGACACCCGGAACAGGTCGTGAAGCACCTGCTCCTCCAGTTCCTCCGCCCACACCGCCTCGGCCTGGCAGTTGTCGCCCTTCTTCATGTGGGGCTTGGAGGGGTCCCGGCCATAGCAGCGCAGCTTATAGCCGTTCTTGCCCCAGCGGATGTATCGCATCCGGGCGCCGCAAGCGCCACAGTACACCAGTCCGGTGAGCAGGTGGCCCCCTCCGGCGGCCCGGCGCCCAGAGGCCCGCTCCCTCATCCGGTCCTGCACCAGATAGAACAGTTCCTCGGGCACGATGGGCTGGTGAAGGCCCTGGTACTCCTCCCCCTTGTAGGAGATGAGGCCGATGTTGCTCTTGCGGGTGAGGATCTGGGTCACCAGCTTGTCGTATTTCAGCCCCATTCTGTTTGCGATCCGCTGGGCGGACCACCCCTTCAGGTAGAGCTCGTACATCTGCCGTACCCGGGGGGCGTCTGCATTGGGTACCAGGATGCCGGTACTCCGGTCGTAGTCGTAGCCGAAGGGCACCCCGCCGCCCCCCATCCAGTAGCCCTGTCGTACCCGCTCCACCATGCCCATCCGGGTACGCAGGTAGATGTTTTCCCGCTCCAGCTGAGCAAAGGCGGACAGGATACCGATCATGGCTCGCCCGTAAGGGGTGGAGGTGTCAATGCTCTCATTAAGAGAAATAAAATCCACTCCGTGGGGCAGAAATACGTCCTCAATGAGATAGAGGGTATCCTTCTGGCTCCTGGACAGCCGGTCCAGCTTGAACACCACCACCGTGGCCACCTGCCCGCCCCGGGCGTCGGCGATGAGCCTGGTCATCTCCGGCCGGTCCAGATTGCTGCCGCTGTAGCCGCCGTCGGTGTAACAGCGGTAGTTGTCCCACCCCATAGCCTTGCAGTAGGCCTCCAGCCGCTCGGTCTGAGCCTGGATGGAGTAGCCCTCCTCCGCCTGGGCCTCGGTGGACACCCGGATATAGAGGGCCCGCAGGGGCTGGTTTTCCACAAGTTCCGTCATGTTTCTCTCCTGATGCTGTGTCATGGGGTCCATTGTACCGGATTGTCCCCGTCCGCCGCAATTCCTTTTTCTGGTATTACCGTTTCCGTCCTCTGGCTCTGGCCTGTCGCAGCAGGCGGACCAGCACCGGATTTTCCACCTGCTGGGGCGGCAAATCCTTGCCGGATACCGGCTTGCCATTCACATAGCGTTGTACTTCCATAGTATCGCCTCCGCTTTCAGTGTGCCCGCTTTTGTCAGAAGGCAGACAAAAGGACCTGCCGTTTTCACAGCAGGTCCTTCCATTAACATATTCCGCAGACGGGGCAGCCCGTGCCCCGCTCCACCGGCACACGATCCAGCTCCAGCCGCTTGCCGTCATAGAGCAACATCTCTCCCGGAATGGGGTTGTGCCCCAGCAGCATCTGGAGGGCAACGGTAGCCATCAGGGAGGCCACCGCTCCGGTAACTGCCCCCAGGGCCTGACCGTCCTCCTCCGGCGCAGTCCCGGCATAGCAGCAGGCTAAACAGGGAGTTTTTCCAAACTCCACCGCCATCACCGAGCCGTACCAACCCTCTACCCCGCCGTTGACCAACGGAATGCGCTTCTGAGCGCAGGCGGCATTGAGGGCCAATCGTGCAGGCAGGTTATCCACCGCCGCCACCGCCAGCTGGCAGTCCGCCAGCAGCTCTGCCCCCTTTTTCTCGTCCAGCCAGGCCTCCATCCCCTCCACCCGTAGGTCCGGGTTAAAGGTGGACAGCCGCCGGGCGGCCGCCGCCGCCTTGGGGCGGCCCAAGTCGGCCTGGTCAAAGAGGAACTGCCGGTTCAGGTTGCTGAGGGATACGATATCCCCGTCCACCACCACCAGCCGGCCCACTCCGGCACCAGCCAGGGCATAGAGCAGCGGGCCCCCCAGGCCCCCGGCTCCCACCACCAGCACCGAGGAGGACGCCAGCTTCCGCTGGCCCTCCGGTCCGATCTCCGGGATGGCCAGCTGCCGTCGGTATCGCTCCAGTTCCACAGCACCCTCCTAACCGCCGCCGCACACGGGGATAAACTCCACCACGCTGTCCGGTCCCGTGGGGGTGCGGAAGCCCTTCTCCGCCCCGGCGGAGCGTTTGTCCACAATGATGTGGCTCCGCTTGGCCAGCCGGTAGACCTCAGCTCCGCGGCGCTTTTTGATTTGATCCAGCAGCCGGGACACGTTGGTCCCGTCCATTGGTTCCTCCCGGCAGCCGGTAAGGTCTGCCAACCGGCCGTGATAGCGCACCAACGCCATATTATCCCCCCTCCGGCAGGGGGATGCCCAGGTGCTTCAGCCGCTTGGCGGTGGGCACGCCGCGGGAATCCCAGCCCCGGACCTTGTAATATACCGGCAGCATCTTGTCCAGAGGCACCACGGTGTCCGGCCGTTCCGGGTCCTGAGGCGTCTTGGTGAGCCGTCCGGGCAGAGCGTCGTCCGCCGCCGTCAGACCCTCCCGCAGATTGTACAGCCGCTCCACATTGTAGCTGCGCTCCCCCACGGTGAAGAATTTGCCGATGGTCATGGGCAGGCCGGTGACCAGAGAAATGGACTTGCTGTGGGGCACCAGCATACAGTTGATGGGCATGATCCAGGGCATAAACTTCCAGATTTGACCCAGCAGGGGCCGGGCGGACAGCATCACCTTGCCCGCCGCCCGGCAGGCAAAGCTGGCAGGTCCAAATTTGAACAGGATGCCGGGGATCATGGCCTGCATGGTGAACAGGCAGAACCCGGCGGCGGAGGCCGCTTCCATGCCGTTCTGGAAGAACACCGTTAGTTCCGGCTTGCCCTTGGGGGTCTGGGCGTCCATGCTGATGACGCCCACCGACTCCAACAGGGCCAGATAACCGCCATTCAGATGACAGCCGCCCCGGTTGGCAGTGGCGTAGCCCAGACCCATGCCTACGCTCTTCCGGGGCTCATAGGCCGCCAGCTCCAGCCCCTTGGCGTGGATGGCAAAGTCGACTCCGCCGTACTTCTCGCTCAACACCTTGCTGCCCACCGCCAGTTCTCCGGCGGGGCCACGGCGATAGGCCACATCCTCCACTACTCGGGGCAAGTCGTCGGGCTGGCCCGGCTTCAGGCCGAAATCACCCATTCCCTTCTCCTGAAGTTCCATGGCAAAGGCGATGGTGCCCGCCAGGGAGATGGTGTCCATGCCCAGCAGGTCGCACTTGTAGTTGAGTTCATTGATGAGGTCCAGGTCCCGGTTCTCCAGGTTGGGTCCAAAGAGGCCCAATGTCTCGTACTCCGGCCCCTTGACCTCCTTGCCCTTTACCTTCACACGCCGCTCACAGCGGATGGGGCAGCTGACGCAGCCGCTGTTCCGGGTGAGCCTGGTGTCCGCCAGAGTCTCGCCGCTGACCTCCTCGTAGTGCTCGTACCGGCCCCGGGTGAAGTTATGGGTAGGCAGCACGCCGGAGGCGTTGGCCTTGCTCACCAGGCCCGCTGAGCCGTACCGGGGCAGACTGTCCCCGGTCATGGGGTGCTTTTTCAGCAGCTTGACCCACTTGCGGGTGTGGGCCTCGAAGCCCTCAGGGTTGTCCTTTACAACCTCCCGTGTGCCGAAGGCAATGACTGCTTTCAGATTCTTGCTGCCCATGACCGCCCCGGCGCCGCAGCGCCCGGCTACCCGCTCGCCGCTGGCGGCGCAGGCAAAGCGCACCCCGTTCTCTCCGGCGGGGCCGATGACCAGCTTGCCATACCGCTCCGGCAGCTCCTCCTGGGTGCGTTCGGTGTCCAGGCCCTGGAGCTGGGGGCAGGCCTCGATGCGGATCTTGCCGTCCTCCACCACCACCATACTCAGCTCCGGGGCCTTTCCGCACAGGATAAGCCCGTCAAAGCCCGCCTTTTTCAGCAGCATCCCGAAGGGTCCGCCGCAGTTGGAGGAGGCGATACCGCCGGTGAGGACGTTTTTAAAGGTCATATTGAACCGGCTGGAGCTGGGGGCGCCGGTGTCGTTCATGGGTCCGGTGTTGACGATGAGCACCGCCTCCCGGCTGAGGGGGTCCAGTCCCGCCGGGGTCAGATCGGTAAGCAGCCGGGCCCCCAGGGCCTTGCCTCCCAGATATTGCTCAAACAGTTTGGCGGAGATGGTACACTTCCGCCACCGCCCATTTGTCAGATCCACTTGGGCATAGACCGGCAGGATCATGCTCCCACCCCTTCCTTCATGGTGATGGCCCCAATGCCGCAGGCCCGGGCGCACAGACCGCAGCCCACGCATTTGTCCGGAGCGCTCAACTGGGCAAATACCTCCAGATCCCCTTTCTGCCGGGGCAGGCTGATGGACAGGCAGGAGAAGCCGCAGGCAAGCACGCACATGGAGCAGGCGGTACACAGCTTGGTGTCGATGATCGGTCTGGGCCACGTTTCCTTGGGCACCTTATGGCTGTAGAGGCCGGGCAGAGGCCCCTCAATGGCACCCCTGGGGCACACCCGGCCGCACACCCCGCACTGGGTACAGCGGACGGGATCGATGGTATGTACCTGCTTGACCGTTCCGGTGATGGCCCCCACCGGGCAGCTTTTGGCGCACAGGGTACAGCCCACGCAGTTTTCTGTGATCTGGTACGGCATCCAGATCCCTCCTTCCCGCATCATAGAAAAGCCCGCCCCGCAGCCGGGGCGGGCTTGACTGCCTGAACTCAGGCCTCTTCCTTGGCGCACACCGCCTCCATCAGCTTGCGGGCGTGCTCCCGGGTAAAGTACCGGGGCACAGGATAGGTGCCGTGGCACTCCTGGAAGGCCATGTCGATCACCTCCTCGATGGCGGAGGCGGGGAACTTTTCAAACCGGGTGGGAATGCCCATCTGCCGGTTGAGCTTGTAGAGCAGCTTCACAAAGCGGGTGGCCTTGATCTGGTCGCTGTCCCCCGGCATCCCCAGCTTGAGCATCCGGCCCAACTCGGCAAACTGCTTACTACATACAGGCAGGTAGTAGCGCATGATGTGGGGCAGCAGCACCGCGTTGGCCAGACCGTGGGGCACGCCAAACTTGCCGCCGATGGTATGGGCAAAGGCGTGGACGTAGCCCACATAAGTACGGGTAAAGGCCATACCCGCGAAGAAGGAGGCGGTGAGCAGGGCCTCCCGGCCCTCCAGATCGGCGGGGTCCTCCTGGACCTTGGGCAGGTACTGGAAAATGAGCCCGACGGCAATGCGGGCCTGGCGGTCGGTCTCCTCGTCAGCATAGCCCGCCACATAAGCCTCCAGGGCGTGGGTCAGGGCGTCCAGAGCGGTGTGGGCGGTGGTGTGCTTGGGCAGGCCCACCGTCAGCTCCGGGTCCAGAATGGCGAACATGGGCACCAGCTTGGGGTCAAGCAGCTGCTTTTTGCTGTGTGTGGCGGAGTCCGAGATGATGGCGGCCACGGTGGTCTCGCTGCCGGTACCGGCGGTGGTGGGCACCGCGATGAGGGGCAGGGGCCGGCGGCGCACCTTCAGCATCCCGGCCAGGGCCTCGGCGCTGGTGTGGTTGGCCACGGCGGCGGCTACTGCCTTGGCGGTGTCCATCACCGATCCGCCGCCCACCGCCACCACCGCGTCGCAGCCGGAGCAGGCCTTTTTGGCCTCAGCCACGATGGCAAAGGTTGGATCGGGCTGCACCCCGTCATACACAACATGGTCCACGCCCGCGCTCCGGATGCTCTCCTCCACCCCGTCCAGCAGGCCGGACTGGTGGAGGAAGGAATCTGTGATCACCAGCGCCTTCTTGGCGCCCAGCATGCCCAACAGGCGGCCAGTTTCCCTGGCCCGGCCCGGCCCAATGTAGGTCACAGGTGTAGGTTTGCTGACAATTTTGATGACCGGTTTGCGCACGGCCACGCTCAGCTTTGACATGGTGGTATTCATAAGGTCCTCTCCTCCCGACCGCCCACGCTCCGCGGTTTGTTTTCTTTATTTTACCACCAACCTACTCAAGAATCAAGATTCTGAAACCTGGAGTTTGAATTTTAGTTTTCCCCAAAATGCCTATCATCGGCACGCCGTAGGTGGAAAAACGCACGTCCAGATCGGTGTTAAAATTATCAATGGCTTTGATGAGTCCGATACACCCCACCTGGAACAGATCGTCGGCGTTCTCCCCCCGACCGGAAAACTTCTGGATCACCGACAGCACCAGGCGCAGGTTGCCTGCGATGAGCTGCTCCCGGGCCTCCATGTCCCCCTGTTTCACCCGCCGGAGCAGTTCCATGGTCTCCTCGTTTTTCAGTACCTTCAGCTTTGCCGTATTGACGCCGCAGATCTCAACCTTTCCCTGCATGGCCCCTGCCTCCTTCTCTTTGTCTGTGTTCAGTATGTCCCCGGCGGTTTCTTTCATACGGCGGCCCCACCGTCAATCTTTTTTATCGTGGGACCTCTTTCGATGGACTTCGGTGCCTCTTGTACTCTGACCTTATTTCCATTATACTGAGCAAAAAGAAGAATCAGGTCAGACAGGAGGATCTCTATGCTCACGCCTATTTTGGACAGCAGCGCTTCCATGCCCTTGTATGAGCAGCTCTACCGCCACATCCGTGGGGAAATCGAGGCCGGGCGGCTGGCCGCCGGAGAGCGGCTGCCCTCCAAGCGGTCTCTGGCCGCCCACCTGAAAATCAGCGTGGTAACGGTAGAGGGAGCCTATAATCAGCTTCTGGCGGAAGGCTACCTCCGCTCCCAGCCCAAACGGGGCTTCTTTGTGCAGGCGGCGGAGGCCACGCCTGCCAGGACCTCCACCGCCCCTCTGCCCCCGCCGGAGGAGCCCACCCGGCCCACCTTCCGCTACAACTTCTCCACCAGCGCCGTGGACACCGCCCTGTTTCCCTTTGCCACCTGGGCCAAGCTGATGCGGGAGGTGCTGTCTCAGCAGGAGGACACCCTGCTCAACACCCCCCATCCCCAGGGGGTACCAGAGCTGCGGGAGGCCATTGCCGCCCACCTCTACCGCTTCCGGGGCATCCGGGCGGACCCTGCTCAGATCGTGGTAGGCGCCGGGTCGGAAGTGCTCACCAGCTTACTGGTCCAGCTGCTGGGCCGGGAGGGCCGCTACGGGGTGGAAAACCCCGGCTACACCAAGACCCACCGCATTCTGGGCAGCTGCGGGGTGCAGGTAGAACCCATCCCCCTGGACGACCAGGGCCTGGTGGTGGAGGAGCTGGACCGGCACAAGGTTCAGGTGGTCCACGTCACTCCCTCTCACCACTTTCCGCTGGGCATCATCATGCCGGTGACCCGGCGGCAGGCCCTGCTGCGCTGGGCTGCCCAGCAGCCGGGGCGCTATATCATGGAGGACGACTACGACAGTGAGTTCCGCTTCTCCGGCCGGCCCATTCCGGCCCTGCAGAGTCTGGACAACGGGGAGCGGGTCATCTACCTCAATACCTTTGCCAAAAGTCTGGCTCCCTCCCTGCGCATCAGCTACATGGTGCTGCCCCCCCACCTGCTGGAGCGGTGGCGGCGGGAGTTCTGGTTCTACTCCTCCACCGTCCCCTCCTTTGAGCAGTATGCCCTGGCCCGGTTTATGGACCGGGGCCACTTTGAGCGCCACCTGAACCGCACCCGCACCCGGTACAAAGCCCGGCGGGAGGCCCTGCTGGCTGCCGCCCGGGACACCGGCTTGACCCAGGTGGGTTCCTTTGACGGAGGAGACGCCGGCCTTCACCTGCTGCTGTGGATGGACCAGCGGTGGAACGAACAGGAGCTGGCTGCCCGGGCAGCGGAGGTGGGTGTTGGAGTGTCTCCCCTGTCCATCTGTGATCTGACCCCGCCCCCTATAGACCGGCCGCCCGCCCTCATCTTGGGCTATACCAGGGTAGCTGCCGAGGACATGGCCCCCGCCCTGTCCCTGCTGAAATCCGCCTGGGGTTTTTAATAAGGAAAGGACGCATTGCCTGAGCAATGCGTCCTTTCCTTATTAAAATCCGGTCAATGGGGCGGAGCCGTCGTCCTCTCCCTTTTCAATGGCCAACACCTTGGCGTCATAACCGTAGCTGTCGTTGACCTGGATGCGGAAGGTCTCCCCCACCTTACGGCCCAGCAGGGCCCTGCCCATGGGCGACTCCTTGCTGATGAGCCCATGGAGGGCATCCTGCCGCATGGTGGTGACGATCTGGTAGGTCTCGGTGTCCCCCTCGTCCTCCAGAAAGACGGTCACCTTGTCATAGAGCCCCACCCCGTCGCCCGTGGGCTCATCGGGCAGTACCTTGGCAGTGCGGATCATGTTCTCCAGGTAGCGGATGCGGCTCTCGTTCCGGTTTTTCTCCTGCTTGGCGGCCTTGTACTCAAAGTTCTCACTGAGGTCACCAAAGGCACGGGCCTCCTTCACCGCCTCCAGCAACTGGGGACGCAGCTGGATACGGCGGTAATCCAGCTCCTCCCGCATCATCTGAATATCCTTTTTGGTCAGCTCGTTGTGCACGTCAGTTCCCTTCCTCCCCAGATGACTGCCCGGCGTGGGCTCCCTGACCCTGGGCAATGGCCTGCCGTTCCTGGACCAGTTCAGCGTGGAGGGCCACTGAGTTCCAGGTCCGGTTGGTGGGAGTCAGCACTGCTTTGAGGTAGACCGCCGGGATCTTGTTCCGCCGGAAGCCCTGGAGGAATCGGTCCAGCAGAGGGCCGGTGCAGTTGACCAGCACCAGCATCTCTTCCCCAAAGGCCTCCCCGGTCCAGGGCGTCTCCGGTACGGCGCCCTCCACCAGATCACCCAGAGGCAGGCCATACTCCTCCGGCGTCACCAGCCGGGTCCGCAGACCCAGAGGCAGGCACATCCGCCGGATCTTGGCCCCCTTGGGGGTATCCAAATTATAAAGCAGAATGAGAGGCATATTCATACGGTTCTTCCCCTTTCGTTCTTTTTATTGTACTCACATCCGCTTCCGCCGTCAACCCGCATCTCCCTCCGCCATACATTGGAAAGAAGGGAGATGAGGCCTGTGTATACACCGCCTTCCGGAGAGACCCTGCTGGCCGCCGCCGCGCTGGCCGCCGCCCGGCTGGCCCACAATCGCTCCGCCGAGGAGCTTGCCGTTCTGTCCGCTTTTTTCTGCACTCTGGGGGACGGCCTGGCGCTGATCGCCGCCCGCCGGGACATGGATGAGGCTTGTAAAGCTTCTGTAAATCCCTCTGATAATGCTGCGGAAATCGCATAAACTAGATTTCCAAAGAGAGGTGCATCATCACATGAAATGCGGGATCGTGGATGTGGGCTCCAACACCATCCGCCTGTCTATCTATCATTGTGAGGGGCAGAAATTCAAGCTCCTCATGAATAAAAAGGAGATGGCCGGTCTGGCCAGCTACATCAAAGACGGTCTGCTCTCCGACAGCGGCATTCTGGTGGCCTGCCGGGTACTGGCTGGTTTCAAGGATCTGCTGCGCAATTTCGACATCGCTGACCTCTATGTATTTGGCACCGCCTCCCTGCGCAACATCGTCAACACCGAGGAGGCTCTGGAGGCCATCGAGGCGGTGACCGGCATCAAAGTAGAGGTGCTGTCAGGGACCGATGAAGCCGCCTTCTCCTTCCTGGGCGCCACCGTGGGCGGCGGCGCGCCGGGCTCCGGGATGCTGGCCGACGTGGGCGGCGGCTCCACCGAACTGGTGGCCTACCGGGACGGGGCAATCACCTCAGGCTGTTCCCTGCCCATGGGTTCCCTGTCCCTCTTCACCAAACACGTCTCCGGCCTCTTCCCCACCAAGGAGGAGCGGAAAGCCATCCGCTCCGACGTGAAAAAGGAACTGGAAAAGGCCAAAACCGCCGGCCTGCGATACAGCCACCTGACCGGCGTGGGCGGCACCTTCCGGGCCGCCGCCAAACTGTGCAACGACCTGTCCGGCGCCGATCCGGACAATCGGATCATCCCCGCCGAAGAGATCCACGCCCTCTATAAGGGTTTGAAAAAAGGCAATCAGGATACCCTGCGGCAGATCCTGCGCTCGGCGCCTGACCGGGCCCACACCATTCTGTCCGGCCTGGCCATCCTCACCGCCATTCTGGACGCCTATGAGGTATCCACCGTATTGGTCAGCGCCTGCGGCGTCCGGGAGGGCTATCTGCTCCGCCGGGTGATGGAGGGAACCAGCCATGACCAATAAGAAAATCGACACACGCTACACCCAGGAGCGGGAGTTATCCTGGCTGCGCTTCAACGAGCGGGTTCTGGAGGAGGCCAAGGACGAGAGCGTCCCGCTCTTCGAGCGGTTGAAATTTGCCGCTATTTTCACCAGCAACCTGGACGAGTTCTTCATGATCCGGGTTGGGTCCATCTACGACATGACCCTGTCCAAGCAGACCCATGCGGACAACAAGAGCGGCCTCACCCCCACCGAGCAGCTTCAGGCTATCTTCAAGGCGGTGCCCGCCCTGTACAAGCAGAAGGACAAGATCCTCTCCCAGCTGGAAAAGCGGCTGCGGACCTGCAACATCTGTAATTTGACCCCCGGCGAGCTGGACAGTAAGGAGCGCAAGCTGGTGGAGCGGTGGTTCCGGGACCATGTGCAGCCCATCCTGTCTCCCATGGTGGTGGACAGCCACCACCCCTTCCCCCACCTGCCCTCCAACAGCCTGACCATTGCCCTCACCCTGCGGCTGGGCAACACCCGCTGCTTCGGTCTGGTGCCCATCCCCAAGGCCCTTTCTCCCTACTTTCAGCTGGAGGAACAGGGCCTGCGTTACCTGCTCACCGAGCAGGTGATCCTTCACTTTGCCGATCAGCTTTTTGAGACCTATCAGGTGGAGGAAAAGTGCGTCATTTCGGTCACCCGCAACGCCGACATCAGCCCCGAGGACGAAGACTACGATGTGGGCGAGGACTTCCGGGCCCATATGCAGAAGGTCTTAAAGAAGCGAGCCCGGCTGGCCCCCGTGCGGCTGGAGATCCAGGGGGAGGCCTCCGCAGCGCTCCAGCAATTCCTCTGCCAGCGGCTCAATCTCACGGCTCAACAGGTGTTCCGGTCCAAAAGTCCCCTCATTATGGGCTACGTCTACGCTCTGGAGGGCAAGCTGCCTGAGGAGAGTGCCGCCGCTCTGTGTTATCCCCCCTATATCCCCCAGTGGCCAACCGGTCTGGTCAAGGGGGAGAAGCTGATCCCTCAGATCCTGCGGCGGGATATGCTGCTCTTCTACCCCTTCCACTCCATGGAGCCCTTCCTCCAGCTGGTACGGGAGGCCGCCAACGATCCGGCGGTGCTGTCCATCAAAATCACCATCTACCGGCTGGCCTCCACCGCCAAGCTGGTGGAGTACCTGGCGGCGGCGGCGGAAAACGGCAAGGACGTAACCGTGCTCATGGAGCTGCGGGCCCGGTTCGACGAGCAGAACAACATTGCCTGGGCACAGCGGCTGGAGGAGGCAGGCTGTACCATCCTCTACGGTTTTGAGCACTACAAGGTCCACTCCAAGATCTGCCTCATCACCCGCCGGGACAAAGGCCGCATCCAGTACATCACCCAGATCGGCACCGGCAACTACAACGAAAAGACAGCCAGGCTGTACACCGATTTCTGCCTGATGACCGCCAGCCCCGCCATCGGCGGCGACGGAGTAGCTTTCTTCCAGAATATGTCCACCTCCAACCTTCATGGCGAGTATCACCAGCTGCTGGTGGCTCCTCACAGCCTGAAAAATCGCATTCTGGCCCTGATGGACCGGGAAATCGAGAAGGCCCGTCAGGGCCAGCCCGCCCGCATTTTCTTCAAGGTCAACTCGGTCACCGACCGGGAGCTCATCGACAAACTGGCCCAGGCCAGCCAGGCCGGCGTACCTGTGACCCTTAACGTGCGTGGCATCTGCTGCCTGCGCCCCGGTGTGCCCGGCCTCACCGACCGTATCCGGGTCTTTTCCATCGTGGGCCGCTATCTGGAGCACCCCCGGATCTATGCCTTCGGCGTGGGAGAGGGTACCCGACTCTACATCGGCTCCGCCGACCTGATGACCCGCAACACCGAGCGCCGGGTGGAGATCGCCTGCCCGGTGGCGGCCCCAGACGTACGCCGTCAGATCCGACAGTATGTGGAGCTGTTCTGCTCCGACAATGTAAAGGCCCGCAACATGGGTCCCGACGGCAGCTACACACTGGTGCCCCGTCAGGAAGGCGCCCCCGCCGTCAATGCCCAGGCAGCACTGATGAAGCAGGCGGTGCGTGAGGCCCGGGCCGTGGCCAGCGCCCCGGCTCCGCAAGAGAAGCGCGGTGGCTTTTTCCACCGTCTTTTCCACCGGAAATCCCGCTGATCCACCCTGATCGTTACACAAAAAGGCCGCCCTGCCGGGCGGCCTTTTTGCATATTTGAATTCAGGTATGGAACCGGCGGCGCACCTCTTCCCGGACGGCAGGGATGCGGCGGATGATCACCAGGGGGATCACGGTACACACGCAGATAGTGAGCACCACCAGAGACCAGGATGGGTCCCACTGCCCGGTAAGCCAGCGGTCGATGAAAAACTCCACACCCAGGAGAAAAACGCCCAGACTGCCGATGAGGATGGTGATGGTGCTGATAACAGAGCGGTGGTACACCCGCAGCATCAGGGACAGCAGCAGCCATACCGCACCTCCCCACAGGATGATGGGTACCGCCAGCCCCAGGTACCAGTCCCGGCCATTCAGATCCACTGATATCAGATAGACATACAGGGCCACTGCCGCCACATTGATGACGCTGCGAACCAGCAGGGGCAGGCGCCTAAAAATAAGGGGCAGCACGATCCACAGCCACAGCATAATGGTGGCTCCGATGACATACAGGGACCAGGCCCGCCCCGGCTTGAGAAACAGGTTGAGCAGGCCGCATCCCACCGCCACACAGGCCAGCATAGCGGTGATGGCTGCCGCCACCGCCCCTTTGTGGATGGGGGGCACCTCCCCTCGCTGGGTGGGAAAGGGTTTGGGGGAGGTGGTGTCGGGCGGACGGCCCGGGTCCATTACCTTCGTCTGGCACAGCGGGCAAACCGTGGCGGTGGCGTCCAGTTCCACTCCACAATGAACACAATAAGACATGGCGTTTCCTCCTTATTGGGCACGGTTGCTCTCCACCTTAACGTGGATGCCATCCCGCACCAAGAAGCGGAAAAACTCCCGCTCGGTGTCCGATTCCTTTTGGGTCCCTGCGAAGGTGATCTCCATCTCGTCACCGTAACTGATGGAGGCACAGTGGACCCGGGGCATGGTGGCCTGCCCCAGGATCACCTCCATCCGCCGGATGTGAGGCCGCATCTCCTCCGGCACCTGGAAGGGGCCTGGATTGGTGTAAGTCCCCGAGTAGGGCCTCACGCCCGCCATCCAGTAGCCGAATGCCACCAGGGGATTTTTTAAAACCACGGGAAAAATCTGAATCAGCTTGTTTCGGGCGAATTTCACGTTCCCTGCCAGCTCCGCCTGCATCTGCTGCCGGTTGATGTTCAGACGCAGATAGTGGTGGACCTGACTGATGATCTCATCAAAGGTGTACTCCCCCAAACTTGGGTCAATACAGGGGCGCACCGTAAGGATAAAGTTACGCAGGCTCTCGCTGGGAAACCAGGAGCGCAGATTGATGGGTATGGCCAGCGCCACCGGCAGTTCCTTCTTGGGGCCCTCCCGGTGCTGCTTGTCCACCAGCACCTTCAGCAGCACCGCCGTCAGGTATTCGGTGATGGAAGCTCCGTGCTCCTTGGCCTTTTCCTTCAGCTGCCGCACCGAGCAAAAGCCCATGGTTACATTTAATGTATAGAAAGGCTCCGCTGTTCCCCGGTTCTGATAGGCCTTCTTCAGCGTTGTAAAGCTTCTGGCTTTTACCGTGGCATACCGGGCATAGGCATCCTCCAGCTCCTCCGGCCTGGGTGACTGATCCACATCCAGCACACCGCAGGTGTTGGGAATCTGATGGCCCAGCTCCCGCAGGTAGACCGCCAGCAGGGTACGCAGCAGATAGACCGCGCCGCCGCCGTCGCTGATGGCGTGGAACACCTCCATGGAGATTCGCCGTTCATAGTAGTAAAAGCGCACCAGCCAGCCGTCGTCCTGATCAAAGCGCACCGGCTGGCAAGGGTTGGCAATGTCCTTCTTCACAAAGGGACCAGGGGCATCGTTAAATTCCGAGTAGTACCAGAACAGTCCCTGTTTGATGCGTACCCGGAAGCCGGGAAAACGGGGCATGGTTTTGTCCACCGCCCGCTGAAGGGCATCCGGGTCCACCGGCTGGTCCATTACGGCGGAAAATCGGTACACCGCCGAATAGTTCTCCTTTTGGATGGCGGCATACACCACGGCGGCATTATCCAGCCGGTACCATTCCTTATGCTTCTTCTCCCGTTTCTGGGCCATGGCGCTCCCCCCTGTTCTGAAAAAAGGATACCACATTCCTCTGTCGCCCACAAGAGAAAGAGGGGCCCCACAGCTCCACTTTTCTTTTGTGGAGGGCTATGGTATAATGAAGTCAACCATCCAAAGAAAGAGGAGTGGCTCCATGAAACACCACAGAAGGCGAGAGGATCTGGCCGGACAGCGCGCGGAAAAACAGCGCCTGGCGCCTTTTATGCGCGCACTGAAGGCGATCCACAGCGCCGCCACCCCCGAAGTCATGAATGTGGAAGATCTGGCTCGTCAGCGGAAAAGCCAGGAGCTGCTGGGCCGACTGGTGGCCCCTATGGGCGGCATGAGTTGGGAGCCTTTTTCCCTGGGAGAAATGAACTGTGCCTGGATCAGGCCTCACCGAAGCTATGACCGCAGGAAGGCTATTCTCTATTGCCACGGCGGCGGCTATACCAGCGGCACCCTGGGCTACTCCCGCATCCTGGGCTCCAAGCTGTCCCTGGTCACCGGCTTGCAGGTCATGAGCTTTGAGTACCGTCTGGCCCCTGAACACCCCTACCCTGCCGCTGTGGAGGACGCCCTCCAGGCCTGGGACCACCTGATGTATCTGGGCTACGGCGCCCGGGATATCGTTGTAGCGGGCGATTCCGCGGGCGGTAACCTGGCGCTGGTGCTTACCCACAAGCTGAAAGAGGCGGGCCGGCTGCTCCCCCGGGCGCTGCTTCTCTTCTCCCCCTGGACCGACATGACGGCCAGCGGCAAATCCTATCAGGAGCGAGCAGGTATCGATCCTGTGCTCACCCTCAACTATATCTACGCTTCCCGGGACGCCTACGCCCGGGGTGAGGATCTGACCGACCCCTGTCTGTCTCCCCTGTTCGCGGACCTCACCGGATTCCCTCCCACCCTGATCCAGGCAGGCACCAATGAACTGCTGCTCTCCGACTCGGTCCGCCTGCGCAACCGGATGCTCAAGGCCTCCGTGCCCTGCAAACTGGAAGTGTGGGACAAGATGTGGCACGTCTTTCAGACCTTCCCCATGAAGAAGGCCAACGAGGCTATGGAACACGCTTCCAGTTTCCTGATGGGCGGACTGTAACGATCTCAACCACCAACCCGCTTGGTCGCTGTCATCCTATATGAGCGGATACCATGCGGCGAGACTCTTCTTCTCTGAGGTTGGTGGTATTCGCTTTCTCCAAAGATATTGTCTGTGGTTGCATCAGCATACAAAGCACCTCATCTATCATATTTCTAATACTTCATAGCCATTCTCACCCCATTCCGCTTATTCTTTAGCGCTCTTTTAACCCTTCGTTTTCGCACGTTCCGAACGGCGCTGCGGTTGAAATGTGTTCTGGGCAAAGTAACAGGAGAACCTTTGTACAGCTCTCATTCCCGTTTCACAAGATGATTTTAGTACAGGGACAACAAAGATGGAGCAACTGTAAAGTGCGCGGTGATTTCACCCACTATATGCAAAAAGCCTTGGAAAGACAATGCTTGGCAGATGTCTTTCCAGGGCTTTTTGATTCAAAGGGACTGTAACAACTCCAGTGCAATGCTCTCCGGGTTGGGCAGAAATTCCACACCCGCCTCTTTGAGACGCCGGTATTCCCGGCCAATATCCTCTTCAGAAAAGCAGATGCGTGAAACAGATTCCCAGCCTGCCGCTCCGATTTCCGCTTCACAAATTGAATCAACTCCACCGGCGTCGTCCCCATTACCGTTGTTTTGTTATCATACTATCAGGTGTATGAGCACGCAAAATATTTGCAAATATATGTTCAGATTTTCCGACATTTCGAACGTCATAATCGTATTCTGAGTGAAGGGGAAAGGAGGTGGCGTCCCCCGATGGAGCGTTCTTTGTTGCGTACGGACAAAGAAATTACCCAATTTTATGAAACTTATGTGGATATGGTGTACCGGTTATGTTTTACAATTCTCAAAAACCGATTTGACACAGAGGATGCGGTGCAGAATACCTTTATTAAACTCATGCACCACACAAAGTCATTTGACAGCCCGGAACACGAAAAGGCCTGGCTTATCGTCACAGCTTCTAATACATGTAAAGACACGCTTCGGCGTGCCAGCCGCCGAGAGGAGCCGCTGGATCTGCAGGCAGAGCTTCCAGCCCCAGCTGATGCGGACCCGGCCTCCAGCACAGTTCTGGATGCCGTGCTTGCCCTCCCCTTGAAATATAGAGTTCCAGTTTATCTCTATTACTATGAGGGATATTCCGGGGCAGAAATCGCGGCTATGCTGCACAAGCCAGCCTCTACCATTCGCAACCATCTTCGTGAAGCGCGTCAAACCCTGAAGAAACAGTTAGGTGGTGATTTTTGATGCGGGATGACCGCTTTATTCAGGCCTATGAGTCGGTAAGTCCCACTCCGGCGTCCCGAGCGTCCATGCTTTCCCATATCCTGGAGTCCAAAGAGGTATTATTACAAAGCAACCGCAAGAAACCCACCATTTCTTTTCGCCTGTTTCTGCCCGCCGCCTGTGCAGCAGCGGTATTGCTTTGTGTGCTCACGGTTCCACAGTGTTCTCCGTTGGAGGAGGCTCCTATTGTTATACAGCAGGTGGCTCCAGGGGCAGACAGCTCAAACGGTATGCGGAAGATGATGAACTATGACGGCTTTCGCTATGTGTTTTTGGAAAACGGAGCAGCCTATTCCCTGGCTCCCTCTGTTTTGTCCCAGCCTCTCGGGATATTGTGCTACGACATCCAGCAGGACCCGGAAGCATACGCTTTTGCAGACTGTGCCACCAGCTTTGCCGTGGGCGGAACGGTCTATCGGATTGACGGCTACGATCCCACATTCCGCCTGGCGGTGGAGTGGGATGGGCAATACTATATTGCTCAATGTGTAGACACTCTGGACGGCACTCCCTTGGAACTCAGCAGCTATTTTGAGACAGCAAACCTGCCGGACAGGACGGAGCAAATTCAAATCTGTGACCACACCGGGCAGAATATGCTTTGCGCTGTTACCGGCGACGATAAGGAAAAACTGTGCTCCCTCCTGGCCCAGGCCGCCCCAGTGGAGCTTACCGATGAGGAATACCAGGAAATATCCACCGTCCAGCGAAACGGCGGGTCCTATCAGTTGATTTTCAGACTGGAGGACAGCACCTCCTATACCATGTATGTAATCCCAACCTTGTCCATTGTGTCAGCGGGAGACTCGCGCTATCAAATACCCCGTGAGTATGTACAGGAACTGCAAGATCTGTTTTCCGGCCTTCAAAAGGTACCGCTGCCCACGGGGTAACGGATTTGTAGGAAGGCATTTTTTAGCGACCCCTTTGATCTAATCAGATGAAGCAAAGAAATTTACACACATTTTCAACAGAACAAAAAGGAGCGAATCGCATGAACAAGAAACTGACCGGATTGATCCTTGCCGGGGCGCTGGCTTGTGCCATGACTCTGCCCGCTATGGCCACCGAGACTAGGATCACCCCCATCTCCACACCGATTTCTGCGGATAAATCAGCTTCTCTGCCGGACAGTGTGCTGTACTATGGCACCGCGCAGAAGATCGTGAAGGACGCCAATGGTAATATCACCCAGCTCCATATGACTTCTGAGCGCTATGGCGAGTATGTTATGAACATCACCGCTCAAACGGTCTGGATCGACAGTGGCCGCCGCATGGCCTCTGATCCCTCCACCCTGCAGGAGGGAGAGAGCCTCTATGTGTTTCACAGCGCCGTGGAAACCCGTTCCCTTCCACCCCAGTCCGCTGCCTTTGCCGTAGTGCGAAACATCCCTATGGACGCAGACTGCGCCCACTACCACCAGGTAGAAGCGGTTTTTTCAGAGAATGGTCAACTCAAGATTACCACTGACAGTGGCAGGCTGTATATCCTGACCGGCGAGAATACCACCCTGTCATGCTATGGCTCTGATGAGGCTGCCGCTCAGGAAGATATTCAGCCTGGCATCTATGTAATGGTCTGGTATGAGGGCTACGCTGCCGTTTATCCAGACCAGACCTACGCCGCCCATCTGATGCTGCTGCCCGGTGAAGTTCAGCCCCAAGAGGGTTCCCTGACCCGTGGGCAGTTGGCTGTGATGCTGTATGAGCAGGCTGGCAAGCCCTCCACGGACTTTGTCATGGACTATACTGATGTAGCCGGTGATGCCATGTATACAGAAGCAGTTCGCTGGGCTGCAAGCGAAGGCTATATGAGCGGATACGGCAATGGCGCATTCGGCCCCGAAGATGTGGTAAGCCGTGAGCAGCTGGCGACGATCCTGTGGCGCTATGCAGGCAGTCCCATGCTGATGGACTATCCTGCCCTGACGCAGTTCGCCGATGTGGGCGAGATCTCCCGTTTTGCTCAGCCTGCTTTCACTTGGGCGCATCAAAAGGGCCTGATCTCCGCAGAAAAGGACGGGCTTCTGCACCCCCAGGCGGATATGAGCGCGGAACTGGCCGAAGCTATTTTGAATGAGTTTTCTTCCCAGAAGTAATTGATTCGTTGGGTTAACAGGGCTTATCTTGCCAAGCCCTGTTGCAAAATAGCTATTTTGCATGAATCTGTCATTGCAGACCGGCGCGCATACTGGCGCGGCAATCCGTTTCTGGCTCAAAGGAGACAGACTCCCACGAAAAATGGCCGTCAGGAGGCGGCCATTTTTTGTGAAATGATAGAGCGGCTGCACAATTCAAGCGTTTTGCAACAGGCCCTTTTCTTTGTATACGGCAGAGAGCAATCAAAATCACCGGCACAGCCAGTGGTCTTCGCTTACAAAAAGATCAGGGGTGCAGCGGATCGCCGCCCCCTGATCTTTGACTATTTTCTGTTGGTCCGCTTCAGATCCACCAGGCAGATGTTCAAATCCACCCGTCCTTTGATCCCGCTCACGGTCCCACTGCTGGAATACTGCCACATATCATAGTAATACGGGAATGTGGTGGGCTTCCAGCCAGCGGTATAGTGAGCCAGCCAGAAGGGATACTCCTGGAGTTGGGAGAGGTCGAACCCCTTGTTTACCAGGTTAGGATTGCTGTAGGCCATAGGCTGATATCCCTCCCGCTGGATCACCTTGTTAAAGGCCTTGGTACAGTCAATGATCTCCTGGTAGGTCATGTTGTATGTACGACTGCTGCTGTCGCTGACGTACTCCCAGTCAAATACCACCGGATAGGTCACGTTATATCCCTCGATCCACTCCAGGGTCTGATAGGCCTCCTCCCTGGCCTCCTCCTCGTTCACTGCCTGGGAGAAGAAGTAGACTCCCACATCAATGCCTGCCCGGATGGCATTTTCCATGTTGTAAGCGAAGTAAGGGTCCTGTACGATCTTGCCCACAGTATATCCTCGGTATCCAGCCCGGATGATGGCAAATTCCACTCCGGATTCCGCTACCAGGTCCCAGTCGATCTTGCCCTGGTGAGAGGACACATCGATGCCCACATGGCTCTCCGCGCCTCCACTGTAGCTGAGGAAACCGTCCTCATTGATATAAAATGCCTCGCTGTCATAGGGATTGGACGGAATGGGCAGCGGCGTAGGAGTAGGCGTCGGCTCTGGCGTTTCGCTGGGGGTAGGTTCAGGCGTAAGTGTCGGCGTGGGGATTGGAGTCGGTGTTGGGGTCGGCGTAGGTGTAGGAGTTGGGGTAGGTGTGGGAGTAGGAGTAGGCGTCGGGGTAGGCGTGGGAGTCGGCGTAGGCGTCGGGGTAGGCGTCGGCTCCGGTTCCGGCTGGCTGTTCTGGTCGTAGCGGGTCAGAATAACCGCCGTCTCTGCCCGGGTCGCCTGACCGGAGGGATCAAAGCAATTTCCCGGCTTTCCACTGATGACCTGTTCCGCCTGGGCCCAGTCCACCGCCGGGGTCGCCCAGGACGAGATCTCGTCCGCATCGGCATAGGGTGTGCCGGCGCTGGCTATCGGGCTGCCTGCGTACCGCCACAAAATGGTGGCCACCTGTTCCCGGGTCACCGGATCGTTCGTTCCGAAGGTGTGGCCGCTGTACCCGGTCACATAGCCGTTCTGCTGGGCCCACAGTACCGCGTCGGAGTACCAGGCGTCGTTCTCTGTATCGGTAAAGTTGTCCTTACCGCTCACTGCTGGGCTGCCCGCCATCCGGTAGAGCACAGTGGCCAGCATGGCCCGGCTCATAGACAGTTCCGGCGCAAACATATTGCCGGAGACACCGCTCATCAAACCGTTATCATACACATAGGATACTGCGCCGGCATACCATGCGCCGGGAACCACATCAGTAAAGGTTCCGCCGCTCCCCGCGGCCTGGACCGTTCCGCCAAAGGGCAGAGGAATCATGGCTGCCAGCAGTGCGCCTGCCAGCAACCCGGATACTGCTTTCTTTCTAACCATGGATGTTCCTTTCCGCGTTGGACTCATTGCTGTCTGGGTAATACGATTGATAATAGCATAACAGAAATCCAACTGTTCGACAAGTTTTGATTCAAAATTTTATGATATTTGCCATTTTGCTTTTTTTCTGCCAAAGATAGTTCCAAGCAGTATACATAAGTTTTGTAAGGCTTTCTGCGCAAAAAGGCTCCCGCCGGTTTGGCGGGAGCCTTTTCATACGATAAAAATCAACCCAATTTACTATACCCTGTTTCGGAAACTGCCTCCAACCACTCATTGGAGCAGTTCTCACCGGGCACCTCCAAAGCAAGATGGGAGAACCAGCTGTCTGCTGTGGCGCCGTGCCAGTGCTTGACGCCGGTGGGAATGTTGACCACATCGCCGGGATGCAGCGCCCTGGCCTCCTTCCCCCACTCCTGATACCAGCCCCGACCAGCCACGCAGATTAAAATCTGCCCGCCGCCCTTATCGGCGCGATGAACGTGCCAGTTGTTGCGGCAGCCCGGTTCAAATGTCACGTTATATACTCCCACCTGATCGGTAGAAAGGGGCTGCAAATAGCTCTGCCCCACAAAGTATTGGGCAAACCCGTCATTGGACGCCCCGATGGGAAATACCATTTCCTTCTGGTGCATAGCCTTACCGTCCTCACCGGCCTCCTCGGTCCACACCTCCTTGGCCATGCGGAAGGCCGCCCAGGCCTTGGGCCAGCCTGCGTAAAAGGCAGCGTGCGTCAAGATCTCCGCGATCTCCTGGCGGGTAATGCCGTTTTGTTTGGCGGTGGTCAGGTGGTACTGGAAGGAGCTGTCCACCAGTCCCTGCGCCATCAGGGCCACCACTGTGACCAGAGAGCGGTCCCGCAGCGAAAGCTTATCCTCCCGGCTCCACACCTGTCCAAACAACACATCGTCATTCAACTCCGCAAATTTCGGGGCAAACTCCCCCAGCGCATCTCTGCCCGCCGTCTGCTTTACTGCCATTGCGAATACCTCCTAACCCAGAGAAAATGTAACCTGGACCCTTCCCTTTCCCAGCTTTGATTGCAGATCGGTGGGATCATCGATCTTTGCAAGCCGGGTGAAGTTCCAGGTGTTGGAACCATAGTAAATCGTAATTTGATTGCCTTGATAAAGGATCACATCCCCCGGCTCCGTGGTGATCCGCTGGTCGTTCCGGGTCAGCGTGACACCCAACGGGCCCACCTTTTCAAAGCCGCCGTAATCCTCCATCTCGATGGTCACCGGCCCCTTTGCCAGCAGCTCCCGAAATTCACGGGCCGAGCTGTTGTCCTCCAAGGTAGCCGTCAGTTCCTCATCGCCTACTGTGATCTTCAAAGCTATTTCCTCCTGACCGGATACCGCCTCTGCGGACTGGCTCTCTTCCGGAACATGACCGCCGCCGCAGGCCGACAGTCCCAATATGGCAAGCACGATACAGAGCCACTTTCCCGCGGCTCTCATACCCCCTTGCCCATCTCATAGGCCTCCGTCAGTTTTTTGGTCAGACGGGCCATATCGCCCGGGTCATTGACGCCGCCGCCCCGCACCACACCGGCCAGCCGGGCCTTTTCAAAGCAGGCGATCCAACCATTCAGGCCGTTGACAGGGCCGTCAGAGGCGCTGTCCTCCTCCTCGGCGGAGGCGGTGAGTAAGTAGATATCCCGGAAGGCGTAGTCGAAGGCGTACAGGGAATTGGCCCGGTCCAGCAGCGTTTTCATCTGACCGGACATCTCATAGTAGTACACCGGGGTGGCAAAGCAGATCACGTCCGCCGCCCCCATTTTTTCCACAATAGCGTTGGCGTCATCCTGAATCACGCACCGGGACTGCTTCAAACAGGCCAGACAGCCTCTGCAAAAGTGCAGTTCCTTCCCCTGCAGGGAAACCAGTTCCGCCTGATGACCAGCCTCCTGAGCGCCCTTGACAAACTGCCGGGCCAGCAGATCAGAATTGCTGTTGTGGCGCAGACTGGTAGAAATCACCAAAACCTTCTTGCTCATGCTTCGTCCTCCTCACTGATGGTTCGTATGACTTTTGCAGGCACGCCGCCTACCACGGTATTTTCCGGCACGTCCCTGTTCACCACTGCACCGGCAGCCACAATGGCGCCGTCCCCGATGGTCACGCCGGACAGAATGGTGGCATTGGCGCCGATCCACACGTTCTTCCCAATTCGGATCGGCGCGGGGATCATGCTGCTCCGATTTTCGGGAGAAGCGGCGTGGTTGAGGGTAGCCAACACTACGTTGTGTCCGATGAGAGCGCCATCCTCAATAAAAATACCGCCCTGGTCCTGAAACTTACACCCCATATTGATAAACACATTTTTCCCGATGTGTATGTTCTTTCCGCAGTCGGTGTAAAAGGGTGGGAACAGCCCAAAGCTCTCATCCACCGGTTTGCCGATCAGCCGGGAAAACAGTTCACGCAGCTGCGCCGGCTCATGGTAACTCCCGTTGATCTCTGCGGTGATCTGCAAGGCCTCCTGGCTGACGCCGTGCATGAATTGGTGAACCTCGCTTCCGCCCCGCACCAGCCTACCGCTGTTTAGCTCGTCCAAAAATCCGTCTAAATCCATGTTACGCTCCTAATGCTTCAGGTATTTGGTTTTATTGTATCACCGGCTAATTCAGATAGCAAATACCTATATAGAATATGTTACTATGCTTGAAACCTATAGCTAAACCATGTTATCATCCATACAGAGGTGAGCGCTATGGAATTGAGAGTGCTGCAATATTTTCTTGCTGTGGCACGGGAACAAAATATCTCCGCGGCGGCTCAGTCCCTTCATCTGACACAGCCCACCCTCTCCAGGCAGCTCAAGGAGCTGGAGGAGGAGCTGGGCAAGCGGCTGATGATCCGGGGCAACCGGAAGATCACGCTGACCGAGGACGGTATGCTGCTGCGGAAACGGGCGGAGGAGATCCTGGAGTTGGTGGACCGGACGGAGAAAGAGGTCATACAGTCCGGCAATACGGTGAACGGAGATATCTATATCGGCGCCGGTGAGACCGACGGTGTACGCCAGATCGTCGGGGCCGCCAAGCAGCTGCGGGAGCGCTATCCGGGCATCCATTTCCACATCGTCAGCGGCGACGCCGTGGACGTATGTGAGCGGCTGGACAAGGGTCTGCTGGATTTCGGCGTTCTTTTAGGGGACATGGACAAAACACGGTACCACTACATGGAGCTGCCCATGAAGGACACCTGGGGGGTACTGATGCGGCGGGACAGTCCTCTGGCCCGGCAGGACACCGTTTCCCCCCGTGATCTGTGGGACAAGCCTCTGATCCTCTCCCGGCAGGTGGATAATAAAAGCGGCCTGTACCGCTGGCTCAGAAAAGAGCCCTCAGAGCTCCACACCGTTGCCACCTATAACCTGATCTACAACGCCTCCTTGATGGTGAACGAAGGGCTTGGGTACGCCTTTACTCTGGACAAACTGGTAAACACCACAGGCAGCAACCTGTGCTTCCGGCACCTGAATCCAAAGCTGGAGCTGGGGATGCACCTGGTCTGGAAAAAATCCCAGACGTTTTCCAAGGCGGCAGAGTTGTTCTGCGAATATTTACAGGCCAATCTGACCTCTTTCCAGACAAAAACCGTGTAAAACAGCAAATGCGTCAGGCCTCCGGAAAAACCGGAGGCCTGACGCTTCAAGCGTTTCTTTTTATGACGACGCAAATTCAGCTACCGCCTTTTGCATTCTTTCCTGCTCCGGCTGCAGCATTTTAAACGCAATAACGCACAGGATAATCTGTACCGTGGAAGAAATGGGCGTCCCAAGCCCGATATGGAACAAAGTGGCGGACTCCAGATGACTCACAAGAAAAACCACCGGAATCCTGACGCAAAAGGCTCCCACGATACCCTGTATCATGACAAATGCGGTCTTGCCGCAGCCGTTAAAGTAGCCCACAAAACAGAACAAGACCGCTGTTAACAGGCAATCGATGGCGTAGGCTTTCAGGTAGGAATGGGAATTGGCAATCACCAGCGGCTCATTGGAGAATATGCTGGCCAAGTGTGCGCCTCCAAAAAAGGCCAGCGCACCCATGGCAGCTCCCGCCACCAGCGCGGTCTTGATTCCATAATACAGCGCCTGCCGGGAGCGCTCAAACCGCCCGGCTCCGTTGTTCTGGGCAACAAAGGCAGATATGGCCTGCATATAGGCGGAAGCCACCAGCATTAAAAACACGCACACCTTTTCTGCCACTCCCACTGCCGCCGACTGGGCCACACCCATTCCGTTAACGACTACCTGGATGAACAGAAATGAGAACTGTACCAGCATCTCCTGAAGCGCAATCGGAACTCCGATCAGCATAATTCGCCTTGCAGCCCTTCCGTCTATACGAATGTACTTGAGTGAAAAGTCAAAGGGCAGCTTCTTTTTACAAATAAAGTATAATGAGCACAGCACACTGACCGCCTGTGCAGTCACAGTGGCGATGGCTGCCCCGGCAGCGCCCATACCAAATACAGCAACCAGAAGCAAATCTCCAAAAATGTTGATAACGCAGGCTATGGCGACCGTAAACAACGGGGTTTTGGAGTCTCCGATCCCCCGGAAAACCGCCCCAATGACATTGTAGGCAGCAATAAAGACCATACCCATACCACAGATACGCACATAATCTCTGGTCTGAGAGAACGCCTGAGCCGGTGCGTGCATCCACTCTGCCAATTGGTTGCTGAAAAGAACGACGATCACAGTCACCAAGACTGCCACGATAGAAAAAATGGCTATGCCGCAGCCAACACCCTGGCCGGCCCGTTTCCTTCTGCCTGAACCAATGGCCTCTCCCACAAATACGGTAACACCCATCGTCAGTCCGGTAATAACCATGGTAATCATGTTGAATAATTGACTTCCGGACGCCACTCCGGACTGCTCATTGGTACCGGCAAATTGTCCCACAATGATAAGATCGGCAGCTCCGTACATGGCCTGCAAAAAGAGTGCCAGCAGCACAGGAAAAGCAAAGGCAACAAGCGCATGCAAAATATTCCCCTGAACCAGGCTTCGTTCCGTTCTCTTCTTCATCTTCCCGCTCCTTATGATTCAAACCACAATGATATTCCCTGCATTTCCTTTCAAAAAAAGAACTGGATAAGAAAACGGGAATCTCACCCGTCATCTTATCCAGCTCGCAACTTCTATGGTTGCTCACCCTCCGATGAACGAAGGGATTATAGCAGAGGTTGACCACTCTTGTCAATATCTACTTGACCACGGAGCAGTCCATGGTATGATGGGGGTATCAACTCAATAAATCCGTCCAGTCAGCGTAAATCTCTGTTTTACTCAGGACTGTTGTGCGGCTGAAGTTGTGGTCTGAGAAAACAATGGTTGGATGGGTACCTCAATCCATCGTTACAGGAGTGTACTGGAATGAACGAAATCAGGAAAAAACGGGCGGTGTCCACCATAGTATACTGGAGAAAGGAAGTGATATAAAGCAAAGAAAGGACGATAGCGATGTATCAGATACCAGACCCCAACCAGGTCTTTCCCAATGAATATAAGACCTCTTGCTTCATCAAAAATGTGGTCAAGGCTCCCAATATCTCCATTGGGGACTACACCTATTATGACGACGCCGCAGATCCCACCGGCTTTGAAAAAAATAACGTGCTGTTCAATTACCCGGAGTTTGGCGACCATCTCATCATCGGAAAATTCTGTGCCATCGCCTCCGGCACAAAATTCATTATGGGACCTGCCAACCACCGCATCAGCAGCATTACCACCTATCCGTTCCATGTGTTCGGCGGAGCCTGGCAGGAAAATACCCCTCCTCATCTGGATCAGCTTCCCCGAAAAGGCGACATTGTGGTTGGAAACGATGTCTGGATCGGGCGGGAGTGCGTCATCATGCCGGGCGTCAAAATTGGTGACGGCGCCATTGTAGCCGCCTGCTCTGTTGTGGTCAATGATATCCCTCCCTACACGGTGTTCGGGGGCAATCCGGCGCAGTTTATCAAGCAGCGCTTTGATGAAGCGCTGACCGACCTGCTGCTGCGATTCCGTTGGTGGGATTTGGAGCCGGAGGCACTGGTGGAGCTCCTTCCACTGCTGTGCGATCCGGATCTGGCGAAAGTAAAGCAGGCAATCAAAACAAGACTCATAGAATCCAAATAAATTTGTCGCCCATCAGGCAGCCTTGCCTGAATCGGTATTCATTCCGAGCATCATCGGCAGCATAAAAGACACCCTGAGTTTCTGAAGCATCAAAACTCAGGGCGTTTTACGTCAGGTTTTTTAACTGTCTTAATGCGCCTAACAGGACGCAGCACCTGCAGTCCAGCGTCTTTTCCACCATTGGCGACTGAGAAAGGACAGCGCTTACCGATGCACTGGTTATTCCGGCTGCTGTAGGAGCAGACGGGGACGGTCCGCTTCATCTCCACTCCCAGATGCTCCCGGACAAAGTCCACGGCAGCCAGGATGGCCAGAAAAGAATCCCGCTTACAGCACCGGGGCCCCCCTGCTTTTCCGATGCTCTCCAAGGCCCGTGCGGTCATCTGATTGCTCAGGCCCCAGGGTTCCTGCGCCAAAGGCGTAGACTGGGTGACGATGGCCAGAAACTGCCCTGTGGCGATCCCCGCTCCGCAGGCGCCCCAAAAACCGCAGGCCCCGCCGGGAACAGCCTTGCCCCGGCTGTACATCTCCTGAAGGGCTTTCTCCAGTTCCAAGTTGCCACCGGCGTTTTTGTAGGCGGTAAGCAGGGCCGCACCCACCATCACATGGTGCTCCGGACCGTGCATATGGCAAAAGGGCAGCTCCATCATACGGCGGAGAATCGTCACGGGATCTGTGGAAGTCGCAGAGAGACACAGGCCAAAGATACTGTCCATACCCTGAGTATGGCAGTCATTGCAGACATAGTGTCCCTTCACACAACGGGTTTTGCTGGACTCCTTCTTATGGCAGATGGCGCACTCCATGACCTCATCCTGAGTCAGATATTCCAGAGACGCCTTGCAAATCAGACATTCTTCCCTGTTCAAGTCTCCGTCTCCTCCCATTCCCACATGGCATTCACCCGCTCCAGTCCCGTTCCAAGCCCCTCAAAGCCCACGCACCGGCTGGGTTTTGTATTGACGGCGTGGTCCAGCAGAGGCTGGGTCTGGCGATCCGTGTCCAGGCACAGATCCAATGCCAGCACATCCTCCCAGGCCCGGTTGAGAAAGGCCACCTCCCGGCGGCCGTGGGTACGGGTAATTGCAATCTCGCCCGCCTGCCGCAGATACGTTTCCACCTGATCCTCAGTAAATCCAGCGGCGATAAGGCTCTCTGCCAGCCCCTCCCGGAACAAGCCGGGAAGGACCATCCACTGAAGAGGCGTTACATCGTAGCGGACGAAGGTGTACCGGCTGTGGCAGTGGACGGCCAGCAGGCACTTGCGCCCCCGCAGATCGATGATATGGAGGTCCCAGCAGTAACGCCGTTCAGTCTGCGTGCCGTAGGCCGGCGTTTTCATTTTTAAAAACCGCTGGAGCGGGAAAGTAAGTCCCAGTTCCATCACTTTGCCTCGTGGGGAATGGAGATCTTCTCCACCTGGAGCTTCCCTTCCTCTACCTCCGCCATCATCATCGTGATCTCCTGATGGAACCGCCGGGGGCCGCAGGAACCGGGGTTGAGCCACAAAACACCGTCCTTGTCCTCCTGGACATACTTGTGGGAGTGGCCGCACACTACCACATCCACAGCGTCAAGCGTTGCGGGAAGCTCCTTCTTGTTGTGGACCATATAGAAGGTCACACCGCCCAAAGTAACGGTCAGGTCATGGGGGATATCTTCTGCCCACTCCTTATCGTTGTTGCCCCGGACGACATAGAGCGGGGCGTACTGCCTCAGCTGGTCTACGATACTCTGTTTATTGATATCGCCGCCATGAAGAATAGCATCGGCAGTTTTCAGACGCTCCACCACCTCCGGCCGCAGCAGACCGTGGGTGTCTGAGAGAATGGCAAGCTTCATATGGTTTCCTCCATTACAACTCAATGCGGCAAATTTGCTCCAGATCACCGCTGCACAGTGCTTCCAGGTTGCGGAAAATCTTTTCCGCCTCCCAGTCCCACCACCGCAGCTTCAGCAGGTACTCCGTCAGCTCCTGGCCAAACCGGGGCCGGACTACACGGCAGGGGTTTCCCGCCGCCACAGCATAGGGCGGGATATGGCCTGCCACTACAGAATTGGCCCCGATAATGGCGCCGTCGCCAATGTGCACGCCGGGCAGGACCGTAACATTCTGCCCTATCCACACATCATTGCCCACCACCGTATTTCCTTTAAAGGGCAGCTGGTCCAATGAGGGCGTACACTTCTCCCAGCCGTGGGCGAAGATATTAAAAGGATATGTGGTGACCGATTCCATACGGTGGTTAGCCCCGTTCATCACAAACTCCACGCCTTTACCAATGGCGCAGAACTTTCCGATGATCAGCTTGTCCCCGATGAAGCTATAGTGGTGGGTCACATGGGCCTCAAAATCCTCCCCACCGGTGACAGCGTCGTCATAGTAGGTATAGTCCCCCACCTCAATGTTGGGGCGGGTGATGACATTTTTGATATAACAGACGCTGGGGATGTTCTTGTTGGGGTGGACAGCATTCGGGTCTGGTCCAAACATAATGTGACCTCCTTTTCCATTCCTGCTGTCCCAGTATAGCAGATTTTTAAGTTGGCCGGAAGAAGGATATTTTCCTCTTGACTTTGACGCTCCGTCAACTGTTACACTATCCACAAGGAGGGATAGCATGGAATATTCCATTCAGGAACTGTCGCGCCTGTCCGGGGTGACCACCCGCACTCTGCGCTGGTACGACCAGATCGGGCTTCTGAAGCCCAGCCGGGTAGCGGAGAGCGGCTACCGCTATTACGGCAAGGCAGAGGTCGACCGACTGCAAGACATCCTCTATTACCGTGCCCTCGGGGTGGAGTTGGCCCGGATCAAGGAATGTCTGGACGACCCCTCCTTCGACCGTCTGGCCGTTCTGCGAAACCACCTGGCCGCTTTGGAGGCGGAGCAGGCGCGGCTGGAGACACTGATCCGATCGGTAAAAGCCACCATCGGAGCGGAAGAAAGGAATGAAATCATGAGCGACGACCAAAAATTTGAAGCCTTTAAACAACAGGCTGTAGCCCATAATGAAGAAACATACGGGGCGGAGCTCCGCGCCAAATATGGCGATGCACAGGTAGACGAGGCCAACGCCGCAGTGATGAATTTGACCCAGGCGCAGTACCTGGAATGGACCGACCTGGGCCAGGAGATTCAGAGACGCCTGGAAGCCGCCGTTCAGTCCGGACTGTCCCCGGAAAGTGCGGAGGGAAAGGAGATCAGCGCCCTCCACCGCCGGTGGCTCACCATCACCGGGACCCGGTATGCCCCGGCCAAGCACCGAGGCATTGCAGAGCTCTATGTAATGGATGCACGCTTTGCCGCCTATTATGACAAGCAAGTCCCAGGCTGTGCCCGCTTTCTGCGGGATGCCGTAGTCCACTGGGTAAACTAAATGCCAAGACCGCCTGGGCGTCAGCTCAGGCGGTCTTGTATCTGTCTAAAAAAACTACGGGCGTTCTGTAAGTCCTGATGATTGGGGCGGCCTTTGGCAATGCCGCCCACCAGCTTGAAGGGGCCGAAGGTGTCGTAACCCTTGCAGGAAAACTCCCCCAGTACCTGGCAGTTCTTCTCCTGCGCAATCTCTGCCACAGCCTTGGCCCCGCCGCCCTTGGCGCCGCCGTAGGTATAGACGAAAAACACCGGCTTGCCCTGAGGCAGGTGCTGCCGGGCAAACTCCGCCACGGCCTTTTGGAATTCAAAGCCGTAGATGCCGGAGGCAAAGCCGACACAGTCATACTCCTCCAGCTGAACAGTCTGGTGGGCGGTGACATCGATCAGGTCCACATCCCCCTCACCCACCATGGCCTTCAAAACTTTCAGTGTGTTCCCGTGGTGGCGGGAGTAGTAGCAGATAGCAGTTTTCACAGTTCGTTTCCTCCTTGCAGGGTCCAGCCAAAGTCGTTGTGGTAGATCATCTGGCGGGTCATGCCGCCGTCAATGCAGATGTTCTCCCCTGTAATAAAGCCCGCCTTGTCCGAGCATAGGTAGAGCACCATATTGGCAATGTCCAGGGGATTGCCAACCCGGCCTGCAGGCTGCTGAATGGCATCCGGGCCGTCATAAACAGTATAGTCCGCGTCGATCCAACCGGGAGAGATGGAATTTACCCGCACCTTACCGGCCAGGCTCACCGCCAGAGCGTGAGTCAGGGCGGAGATACCGCCCTTGGCCGCCGAGTAGCTCTCGGTCTGGGGCTGGCTCATCCGGTCCCGTGAAGAGGAGATATTTACAATAGCCCCGCCGGGAGCAAAACAGGGTGCAAACAGCTTGGCAAGGTAAAAGGGCGCGGTGACTCCCACCCGCAGGGCATAGTTAAATTCCTGGTAACTGCACGCGTCAATGCCCTTCATCAGGGGCAGGGCATTGTTGATTAAAAAGTCCACATGGCCATAGTCGGCGATCACCTTACGGGCAAAGTCCTCCAGAACAGTCTGGTCGGCCAGATCACCCACAAAGTAATCGTTGGGAAGCAGGTCAATCACGCATACTTTGGCGCCTGCCTTCCGGAATTCCTCCGCAATCGCCTTACCGATGCCCTTTGCTCCACCGGTGACCACAGCAACTTTATGTTCAAACACAGCGTTTTCACCTCAGTCCTCGTCCGAAGCGCGCGACAATGATCTTATACTTTTATATGATGATACCCTCACAGTGGTCGATTTCGTGCTGGATGATCTGAGCCGTCCAGCCGGTGAAAGTTTTCAGCCGCACCTGGAACTGCTCATTCTGCCAACGCACCTTAATGGACTTCCACCGCTTGGCGGTCCGGATGCCGGTAAGGGAGAGGCATCCTTCTTCCGCGTCATATGGCTCGGATTTTTTGATGATCTCCGGATTGAACATGACCATATAGGCACCCTCATTATCGAAGACGATGACGCGCTTATTCACCCCGATCATGTTAGCCGCCATACCCACACAGCCGTCCTTGTGGTGTTCCAGCGTCTCCAGCAAGTCGGCAGCCACCTGAATATCGTCCGGTGTAGCAGGCTCCGCTTTCTGGGCCAGGAACGTCTCATCTTTACAGATATCTCGAATCATCGCTCTTTCTACTCCTACTCTTGAATGACTGCCGCAATGGGCTCCGCTGCGACGCGGAAGCCCCATCCACAGGAATGAAGACTATCATCACCGCAAAGCGCTTGGGTGTAAGCCGGTTTATAAAGCCACCATCTCACCTCAGGTGCGCCGGGCAGCCTCTGCCGGCCAGCCAATCAATATCCGGAGCTCATGATTGGCAAAAGTGAAACTGTTGCCCAGCATGAAAATCCTCATGACTTGTTCGCCGTGCTCCATGGCTATGTCAGCCCCTTCTCTCCCGGCTTGTCAGAGGTATTATAGCACGCCAACAAAGGAAATACCATGAAAACACCATGAAATTGCCATGAAATTGCCGCCTGTTTTATGCCGCCGGAAAAGAGTAGCAAAACAGCGACGGCCAGCACTTCCTTAAAAAATCTCTATCCCATCCAACCCCATGTGTTTATCCGAAGCTTTATTTTTCTCTTGCATGGATCGTGATTGTTGTTATAATTAGGATTGCTTTTGTCCCATCGGTGTGTCATACGCTCAAAAAAGTCGTATGCGGCGTTTCTGAGGCAGGCCAGAGCCTGCATGGCTCAGGCGGTTTGTACTGTAAGGAAAGGACGAATTACTATGATCAAAGATATTATGGCTGCAAATGAATCCATCGCACCCAACAGCCGCGAAATAGATGTTCTGAGAGAACATTTCCCCTCTTGCTTTCACAGCGACGGAAGCTTTGACCTACTCCGCTTCCAAGCGTTTCTCAGCGACAAGGTCGCCGTGACTCACGAGGGACATGAACTGAAATTCCTTGGAAAAAACTATGCCCGCTTGCTGGCATCCCAGAACACCACAACAGTGATTGTGCCCGATGAAGCCCACAACAGCAAGCCCGAGAATGCACACAGTCAGAATATATATATCAGCGGCGACAATTTGGATGCCATCAAGCATTTACAGAAAGCGTATCCATACGGCATAAAGTGCATTATCATCGATCCACCCTATAATACCGGATCAGATGGCTTTATTTATAAGGATCACTTCCACTTTACGGAAAGTGAGCTGGCGGACAAATTAAGTATCAGCCTGGAGCAGGCGCAGAGGATTCTGGATCTGACAAAGCGGGGAAGCGCCTCCCATTCAGCATGGTTGATGTTCATGTATGCCCGTTTGCTGAATACCCGTGATTTGCTGGCAAAAGACGGCGCTATTTTTATTACCATCGATGATAATGAGTATGCCAATCTCAAGCTGCTTTGTGACGATGTGTTTGGAGAGCACAATTTCCTGGGGTCATTTATCTGGCACAAGAAGCTGACTGGAGGATATGACAATGACGCAGTCAATACTCAGCACGACTATATCTTGACATATGCACGAAACGCAGAACTTTTTTCTGTCAATCTACGCTCAGAAGATAGCAAATATAAACTGGTGGATGAAAAGACCGGAAAAAAGTACAAATGGGACAGCCTGTGGAATGTAGGCGGACTGACCTATTCCGCTTCCCTGGATTATCCGATTGAGGCCCCTGACGGAAGCGAAATATGGCCCATCGGGCAACGCGGCGTTGCTTTTTGGCTTTGGAGCAAAGAGCGCGTAAAGGCAGAACGGGACAGCTTGAAATTTACCAAGGGAAAAGACGGCCAGTGGAAGGTATACAAGAAAGTATATGCTTCCGACGGCTTGATTCCCGGCACCATCACTCTGTTGGAGAAAAAGGAAGTGGGCGGAAATACCAACGCCTCTGATGAGATCAAGGATTTGTTTGACAATCATAAAGTATTTGATTATCCAAAGCCTACGTCGCTGTTGAAGAAACTAATTGATCGTATTGTTGTGGATGGGGACACTGTACTGGATTATTTTTCCGGGTCAGCTTCTACCGCAGACGCCGTCATGCAGCTGGCAAATGAATCCGACTATAAAAATTTGCACTATATCATGGTTCAGATCCCCGAAAAAATATACGAAGTCAAAGACGGGGCGGAAGTCCCGCTCCAAAAAAAAGCTGCTGTAGCCGCGTTCAAACTGGGCTTTAGAACGATCGACCAGATTGGTCAGGAAAGAATTGTCCGCGCAGCCGCCAAAATTCGAAAGCTGTACCCTGAAACTGAAGTGGATTTGGGATTTCGCCATTTTACCCTGGCAGAGCCCTCTACCGCCACTTTGGACAAGCTGGAAAAGTTTTCACCGGATGACAGTGAGATTTATGTTACCAATACCATTTTACAGGATTTTGGCGTATCAACCGTTCTGACCACCTGGCTTGTGCGAGATGGATATGGTTTCACCGCCCCTGTTGAAAGCATTGATTTTGCCGGATACACGGGCTATTACATGGATAAGCATTTATACCTCATCCATCCAGCGCTGAGCAACGAGGCCATTGCCGCCATTACAGAAAAATACGAAGCTGACGGAGCGTTCAATCCAGAAAATGTCGTCTTATTTGGTTACAGCTTCAGATGGACTGAGATGGAATCCCTGAAAACCAATCTTGCCCGCCTGAGGGATACAGAAAAGAATTTACGCATCAACTTGGATATTCGCTATTAAGGAGGAGCAGTATTATGGAATTGATCCTCCAGCAAAGCTTACCCCATCAGCAAAAAGCAATCGATGCGGTATGTGCCGTGTTGGATGGCGTGACGATTACACCACCCGCTCAATTTTATGAAAACCCACAGATCGATTTGGAGGACCGCAGACTAGCCGCTAACTTGCACAGCGCGCAAAGCGCAGTCCCTGCAGAATATCGGAACCCCGCCCCCATTGGTTCATGTCTAAATCTAGATGTCAAGATGGAGACCGGAACCGGCAAAACATATGTATATACCAAAACCATTTATGAGCTTCACAGGCGGTATGGCATCAATAAATTTATCATTGCCGTTCCATCTCTGGCCATTAAAGCTGGTACTGAGCAGTTTATACAGGACGAATATTCACGCAAGCACTTTACCGACAGCTGCGGATATGGTACCGAAATTGAGCTTGGCGTACTTGAGGCGCCTAAAAAGAAGAAAAAAGGGCGCAGCTACTTCCCCAGCGTAGTGAGTGATTTCGTGAAAGGAAGCTGTCAGAACACCAAAAAAATTTACGTTCTTCTGGTGAATATGCAGCTTTTGACCAGCAACACGAAACGCAATGGCAGAGACACCGGTTTATTGTGGCGCGATGATTACGACTATGACGTGGAGGGTTTTTATCGCCCATTTGACGCGCTCCGTGCAACAAAACCCGTGGTCATCATCGATGAACCGCACCGGTTTTCCCGTGATCTGAAAGCATTCCAAGTCATTATGGATGAAATCAGGCCGCAGAGTATCATCCGTTATGGAGCTACATTTCCCGAAATCACGACCGGACGCGGCAAAAGTAAAATTATAACAAAGGATTACCAAAACCTTCTATATGATCTCAATGCCTGTGAGTCTTTTAATCAAGGGCTGATCAAAGGTGTGGCGAAGGAGCATTTTGAGCCTCTGTCCAAGCAGAACGAGAAGGTAAAAATTCTTTCCATCAACAGCAAGGATTCTGTCACTTTTCAGCGAAAAAAAGCTGGTGAAGGCACAAAATCTTTTGTACTGAAAACCGGTGATTCCCTTGCCCTCATCTCCGATTCATTTGAAGGCATTACGATCGCAGCCATTACCTCCAATACAGTCGAGTTCTCCAATGGCGTGAGCAAAAGCGCCGGCGAAGAAATGGATGTGGACATCTATATGTCCTCTTACCAGACTCAAATGCTTCGTCTGGCCCTGGACCGGCATTTTGAAACAGAGCGAGAGAATTTTTGTAACCGCTCCTTTAAAATCAAGACACTGGCCTTGTTCTTCATTGACGATATTTCTTCTTATCGCCCCGATGACACTGGAAAAGCCCCCTATCTCTTGACAGCATTTGAAACACTGCTGAAAGAAAAAATAGAGCACACCCTCTCCGCTCTTACCGAACACGACTCGGAATATCGGGCCTATTTGGAAGCGTCTCTTGCAAACATTCCAGCTTGCCATGCCGGCTATTTTTCTCAGGATAACAGCGACTCCGATGAAGAAATTGCCAAGGAAGTCAACGCAATTCTCAACGGCAAAAAACAACTGCTGTCTTTCCGCAACGCCAATGGTTCATATAATACTTTGCGTTTCCTGTTTTCAAAATGGACGCTGAAAGAGGGCTGGGATAACCCGAATGTATTTACGATCGCAAAACTGCGCTCCAGCGGCAGCGAAAACAGCAAGCTCCAGGAAGTGGGCAGAGGGCTGCGGCTGCCTGTAGACGAAAACGGAAACCGCATCTCCAATGAAGAGTTCCAGTTGAACTATATTGTGGACTTTACAGAGGCAGATTTTGCACAGCGGTTGGTTGATCAGATCAATGCTGAAATTCCACAGGCATCCGTGATTACTGAGGAGCGCCTGGCTCAGGTCGCACAGAAGCTGGGCATGAGCAGCGACGATCTGTTCGATGATTTATATCGTAAGGGATACATTGACCGGCACAACCAGATCCGCCCAGAAGCCAAGGCACAATTCTTTGAAGTGTATCCTGCATTTGCTTCCGGCCTGAAGGGCGGCAAAATCAAAGACAGAAACCACGACAAGCCAAAGCCCATTAAAATCCGTAAAGCTGTTTATCAGGAACTGCGGGAATTCTGGGAGAAAATCAACCAACGTTACCTGCTGTTTTATGACGCCACTCTGGATACAGATATGGAAAAGGTTGTGCTTTCCATCTTTGAAACGCCCGGTGTGTTCACCGACATCATTATGCGCAGCAGCCGCGCACTCGTCCAGAGTGAAGGCGGACAAATGAATACTGCCGTTGGAGAAGGTATGCAGTACAAGGTCACGCGCCCCATTCCATATGGCACATTTTTAACCCGCATCATGCGTGCCACCAGCCTTCCCATTGCGGTACTGCATAACTGCATGGTCACCTACAGCAAAAAGCATGGAGCTGTTGATGCCAAATATATCAACGAAAATTCTGTAAGCGTATTCTGCGCGGAGTTCCAGAACTGGAAACTCAAAACATTACCGGGGCGTTTCCAGTACGTTAAAAGCAGTCTGCCCTGCGGAGCTACCGCCCTGACCTATGCAGACGGTACCCCAAAAGAAGAAATTTCACAAGGACGGATCGGAACAAAGCTTGTCCCCGGGACACCCGGCGAGAAGTATTTATACGACACCTATGCGTACGATTCACCGTTAGAAAAAGACAATATGACCGCAAACATCGACGAAGTGGTTGTATTTGGAAAAATCCCCCGCAACAGCATTGCGATTCCAACCATTACAGGCAGTATGTATAGCCCTGACTTTATGTATGTGGTAAAAAAGTCCTCCGGCGAGAAAGAACTTAACATCGTAGTGGAAACCAAAGACGTGGAAGGAAAGGATATGCTTCGGGGAGCTGAATTGGCTAAAATTGAATGTGCCCGAGTATTCTTCCAGTTCCTTTCTGAAGATGGATACACCGTTCATTTCCGGGATCAGCTCAAAAATAAACAGATGGCGCAAATTATCAACGAGGTTCTGGCCCGATAATAACCTCACAGTAACATCCCCTATCATCCAAATAACGGAAAACAGGCGCTGCCAACGGCAGCGCCTGTTTCTGTTATCTGGCTTGTTCCGCAGCCTGGATCACATGGGCCGCCAGCACCGAGGTGGTCACGGCCCCCACGCCGCCGGGCACCGGCGTCACCGCGCCGACGATCTCATCGGCGGCCGCAAAGTCCACGTCCCCCACCAGATTACCGTTCTCGTCCACGTTGATGCCCACATCCAGCACCAACTGGCCGGTAGCCAGGTGGTCACGGCCTATCATGTTGGCCCGTCCGGCAGCGGCGATGAGCACCTCCGCCCGGCGGCACTCAGCGGCCAGATCGGCGGTGCGGGTATGGCAGAGGGTGACGGTAGCGTTTTTCCCCAGCAGCAGCATGGACAGAGGCTTGCCCACTACCAGGCTTCGGCCCACCACCACCGCCCGCTTGCCGGTGAGGTCGCAGCCGTAGTAGTCCAAAATCTCCATGCAGGCCTGGGCGGTACAGGGCGGGTAACCTGTACCGCTGCCGGTGAACACCGACGCCAGCGAACCGGCGGTGATGCCGTCCACGTCCTTGGCCGGGTCCAGGGCGGCACAGATGGCCTCCTCGTCCATGTGGGCGGGCAAAGGCCGGAAGAGCAGGCAGCCGTGGATCTCCCGATCTGCGTTGATCTGCTGGATGACCTCCAGCAGATCTCCATGGCTGGCTTCCTTCGGCAAGGTAAACTGCTTGACACAGATACCCACCTTCTCACACCGCTTCAGGGCGCCCCGCTCATAGGACAGATCCTCGGGCCGCTCCCCCACCCGCACAATGGCCAGGGTGGGGACGATCCCCCGGGCCTTCAGTTCATCAGCCCGGGCGGCCAGCCGCTCTGTCAGGGCCTGGGCCACCGGGGCCCCCTTCCAATGCTCCGCCATCAGGCAAACCTCCCCAAAACTGCTTCATAGACCCGCTCCGCGATCTTCCAATACCGCCCCACCAGAGCATCCACCTCGTCATTCATGGCCTTGGCATAAGCCCGGTCGGCCATGCTCTTGGTATTGACCTTCACATTGAGGGCGGCGCCGTACAGAGCACTCCAGCAGAAGATCACCCCGGTACCCACGTCGGAGAGCATCATGACACTCCCCTTCTCCAGCATCTCACTGTGAAGGTCGATCGCCTCACAGCTCAGCCGCAGGATCTCCATGGGGGTAGCTGCGGCATTCCGGAGGCACTTTTCCATGACCTGCTCCCGATTGGGGTCCTCCTTGGGAATGGCGTAGGCCTTGGACAGGGGCTCAAAGGCGGCGGCGTCAGCGTCCACCAGAGCCAGCAGGCGAGCGCGCAGGTCCTCCGCTTGGGCCATCAGGGCCTTTACGTCCTCCTCCACCTCGGCGTACTTCTTTTTGCCTACGGTGTAGTTGCCCACCATGGTACACAGGGCAACCCCCAGGGCGCCCACCAGGGCGGAGGCGCCGCCGCCGCCGGGGACCGGGGCCTTGGAGGCCAGGGCGTCCAGGAAGCCGCGGCAGGTCTGGTTGGCGGTATTCATCGCAATCAACTCCTTATTACAGCGGGCGGGTGTCACCACCCGCCCGCCTTTTCTTTTAGAACAGGCCGGAGATCTTGCCGTTCTCGTCCACGTCCACCTTCTCGGCGGCGGGGACCTTGGGCAGGCCCGGCATGGCTCCCCACGGGATTAGTCCCGTGGGGGCCCCTGTTTTTTCATCTGCTCGGGCGGAATGAATCCGCCCGGCATCAAGGTTTTGGCTGTGCCAAAACGCTTGTTACGTCGCACTTGCGGCGGGCATGACCATGCCGGTTTAGAACAGGCCGGAGATCTTGCCGTTCTCGTCCACGTCCACCTTTTCGGCGGCAGGCACTTTTGGCAATCCAGGCATGGTCATGATATCGCCGGTGAGGGCCACCAGGAATCCGGCGCCGGCAGACACCTTGATATTGCGCACCGTGACAGTAAAGCCCTCGGGGGCGCCCAGCAGGTTCTGGTCGTCAGAGAAAGAATACTGGGTCTTGGCCATACAGATGGGCAGGCCGCCGAAGCCCAGGGCGGTGAGTTCCGCCGCCTGCTTCTTGGCTGCGGGAGTAAGCACCACGCCGTCGCCGTGGTACACCTTCTTCACGATATCGGCCAGCTTGGCCTCGATGGGCTGGTCCAGCTCATAGGCGTAGGAGAAGTGGTTGGGCTCTTCGCACAGGCGGATCACTTCCCGGGCCAGAGCAATGCCGCCCTCGCCGCCCTTGCCCCACACCTCGCTGAGCGCCACATTGACGCCCAGCTCCTTGCACTTGTCCTCCACCAGCTTGAGCTCGGCCTCGGTATCGGTGGGGAACCGATTGATGGCCACCACGCAGGGCAGACCATAAACGGTCGTGATGTTCTCCACATGGCGCAGCAGGTTGGGCAGACCCCTCTCCAGCGCCTCCAGGTTTTCGTTGTTCAGATCAGCCTTGGCCACACCGCCGTGATGCTTCAGGGCCCGGACAGTAGCCACCACCACTACAGCGGAGGGCTTCAGCCCGGCCAGGCGGCACTTGATGTCCAGGAACTTCTCCGCGCCCAGGTCAGCACCGAAGCCAGCCTCGGTGATGGCGTAATCTCCCATCTTCATAGCCACCCGGGTAGCCATGACGGAGTTGCAGCCGTGGGCAATGTTGGCAAAGGGACCGCCGTGGATGAAGGCGGGAGTACCCTCCAGAGTCTGGACCAGGTTGGGCTTGATGGCATCCTTCAGCAGGGCGGCCATAGCGCCCTCGGCCTTCAGGTCATGGGCGGTGATGGGAGCGCCGGAGCGGGAATAGCCCACCACCATGCGGCCCAGCCGGGCCTTCAGGTCGCTCAGCCCGGTGGCCAGGCAGAGCACCGCCATGATCTCAGAGGCCACAGTGATATCGAAACCGTCCTCACGGGGCACGCCCTGCATCCGTCCGCCCAGACCGCACACGATGTTGCGCAGCTGGCGGTCGTTCATATCCACACACCGCTTCCAGGTGATGCGCTTGACGTCAATGTCCAGCTCATTTCCCTGCTGGATATGGTTGTCCAGCATAGCGGCCAGCAGGTTGTTGGCCGCGCCGATAGCGTGGAAATCGCCGGTAAAGTGGAGATTGATGTCCTCCATAGGCACCACCTGGGCATAGCCGCCGCCGGCAGCGCCGCCCTTGACGCCGAACACGGGGCCCAGGGAGGGCTCCCGCAGGGCCACCACGGTGTTTTTGCCCAGCCGCCGCATTCCGTCGGCCAGACCCACAGTAGTGGTGGTTTTCCCCTCGCCCGCGGGGGTGGGGTTGATGGCGGTGACCAGCACCAGCTTGCCGTCGGGCCTGCCTTCCCGATCAGCCAGCAGCTTCAGGTCGATCTTGGCCTTGTACTTGCCGTAGTACTCCAGATACTCCTCATCCACACCGGCCAGGGCCGCCACCTCTCGAATGGGACGCATTTCACAGGCCTGAGCGATCTCGATATCCGTTTTCATGGTCCTTCACTCCTTCATCCTTCCGCTTACCAACGAAAATGCGCCGGCTCAGCCATGCTTGGCAAACCGGCGTTTTACTTCATTTCCGCTGTTTCATCCTTTAAAATGTACCATTCTTTCCCCGGCTTGTCAACGGAAATGAAAAAGAGCAGACCGACAGGTTTTGTCGGTCTGCTCTATGTGGCTTTATATCCTTACGATCAAGCGGCCACCACGTTGACAGCGCGCAGCTTGTCAGCGTTCTTGGGATCGGGCTCCACGTCGTAGGTCACCTTCTGACCCTCCTGAAGGGTCTTGAAGCCGTCGCACACGATGGCGGAGAAATGCACGAACACGTCGTCGCCGCCCTCGTCGTTGGAGATGAAGCCGAAGCCCTTGGTCTCGTTGAACCACTTGACAGTACCGTGATACATAATGATGGTACCTCCTGCAAAAAATTTCGCGCTAAATGACAAGAAAACTCACATCTTTGGGCATCGTCTGAAGAAGCGACGATGACTACAAAAATGTGAGTTCAGGCCGTACATTTAGACTACCAGAATACTATAACACCGAACGGGGACCGCGTCAAGAAAAATCCATGCCGTACAACTGAGAAAAAGGGCAAAAAACCGGTCCTGAAGCGGCATTCCATTCTTTTGCCGCTCCAGGACCAGTTTTGGGAATTCATTCAGTTATTGCCCTTCATCAGCAGGTACATGACCGCCTTCTGGGCGTGGAGTCGGTTCTCCGCCTCGTCAAAGATCTCACCGGCGTGAGCCTCAAAGACCTCGGCAGTGATCTCCTCGCCCCGGTGGGCGGGCAGGCAGTGCTGCACCATGCAGCCGGGATTGGCCACCGCCATCAGCTCGTCGTTGATCTGGTAAACACCTTCAAAGACAGCCCGGCGCTTCTGGGCCTCGCTCTCCTGGCCCATGGAGGCCCACACGTCGGTGAACAGGGCGTCAGCGCCGGCAGCCGCCTCCTTGGGGTCACGGCACAGGGTAAACTTGCCGCCGCAGTTCTTGGCGAACTCCAGTACCTGGGGATCGGGATCATAGCCCTCGGGGCAGGCCACGGACACCTCCATGCCCACCTTCAGGCCGCCCACAATGAGGGAATTGGCCATGTTGTTGCCGTCGCCGATGTAGCACAGCTTCAGGCCCTCCAGCCGGGACTTGTGCTCCCGGATGGTCATGAGGTCGGCCAGCACCTGGCAGGGGTGGGCGAAGTCGGTGAGGCCGTTGATCACAGGGATAGAGGAATACTTGGCCAGAGTCTCCACCTCGGCCTGGCCGAAGGTGCGGATCATAATGCCGTCGCAGTAGCGGCTGAGTACCCGGGCGGTATCCTCGATGGGCTCGCCCCGGCCGATCTGGCTCTCCTTGCCGGAGAGGAAGAGGGCGTGGCCGCCCAGCTGGAACATACCGGTCTCAAAGGACACACGGGTACGGGTGGAGTTCTTCTCAAAGATCATGGCCAGGGTCTTGCCCTCCAGATAGTGGTGGGTCAGGCCATGCTTCTGGTTATATTTCATCTGGTCGGCGGTATCCAGAATCTTCACGATGTCGGCCTTGGTCAGGTCCAGCAGCTTGAGCAGGTCTTTTTTCATTGTATTCACCTCATTGTTTCGGTTTCTCTTACAGCAGGGTCTCTTTCAGAATAGCGAGGCCCTTGTCGATCTCCGCCATGGAGATGGTCAGCGGGGGCAGCAGGCGCAGGGCGGAGCCGGCAGTGAGCACCAGCAGACCGTTCCGGATGAGCCGGGCGGCCAGCACCTTGTTGCTCTCCTCCCCCTTCACCTCCACACCGATCATCATGCCCAGGCCACGGGTCTCTCCCAGGCTGGACAGGCCCATATGTTCGATGCGGGTACGGATATAGTGGCCCTTCTCCTTCACCTGAGCCAGAGCATCCTCATCCAGGGTGTCCAGCACCACCCGAGCGGCGGCGGCGCAGATGGGGTTGCCGCCGAAGGTGGATGCGTGAGTGCCCGGGCCCAGCACATCCCGGCAGCGCTCATTGGCCAGGAAGCCGCCCATGGGCAGGCCGCCGGCGATGCCCTTGGCGAAGGACACCGCGTCGGGAATGATGCCGTACTGCTGGAAGGCAAACAGGGTGCCGGTCCGGCCCACGCCGGTCTGTACCTCGTCCACCAGCAGCAGCCAGTCCCGCTCGGCGCACAGCACCGCCAGGTCGTGGACGTACTCCGGGTCCATGGGGAGCACGCCGCCTTCGCCCTGCACCAGCTCCAGCATGACGGCACACACATCGTGGCCCGCCACCTCCTGGAGGGAATCCATGCTGCCCGCCTCGGCATACCGGAAGCCGTCGTTGAAGGGGAAGAAATACTGGTGAAACACATCCTGGCCGGTGGCAGTCAGGGTGGTAATGGTACGGCCGTGGAAGGAGTTCTTCAGGGTGATGATGGTACCCCGTCCTTTGCCATACTTGTCAAAAGAATATTTCCGGGCCAGCTTGATCATGCCCTCGTTGGCCTCGGCGCCCGAGTTGCCGAAGAAGGCGGCCGCCATGCCGGAGCGCTCACACAGCTTCTGGGCCAGCTTGGCGTAGGGCTGGGAGTAAAACAGGTTGGAGATATGGCCCAGCTTCATGGCCTGGTTGGTGATGGCCTCCACCCACTTGGGGTTGGCATAACCAATGGAGTTGACGCCGATACCAGAGGAGAAGTCGATGTACTCCTTCCCCGCCAGGTCATACAGGGTAGCTCCCTGGCCGTGGTCGATATCCACATCGAACCGGCCGTAGGTCTGCATCATATACTGGTGGTCCAGTTCCACCAATTCTTTATGGTCCATCATATCACCTCACATCAGCATGGTGCCGATGCCCTCGTCGGACAGCAGCTCGATCAGAATGGAATGGGGAATGCGGCCATCCAGAATGATGGCGTTCTCCACGCCGGAGCGCACCGCCTCCACACAGCACTCCACCTTGGGGATCATGCCCCCCTTGATGACCCCGTCCTGCACCAGACCGGGCACCTGGGACAGCTTCACCACCGGCAGCAGGGTGTTGTCGTCCTTGGGGTCCATCATCAGGCCCCGCACATCGGTGAGCAGGATCAGCTTCTCCGCCTTCAGGGCGGTGGCCAGCTTGGCGGCGGCGGTGTCGGCGTTGATATTATAGGAATTCTCGCCATCAATGCCCTGGGCCACGGTGGACACCACGGGGATGTAGCCGTCCTTGAGCGCATCCACCACCATCTGGGGCTCCACAGCGGTGATCTTGCCCACCAGACCGTACTTCTCGTCCAGCTTCTTGGCCTGGAACAGCCCTGCGTCCATGCCGCACAGGCCCACAGCCTTGCCGCCCATCCGGTTCAGGGTGGCCACCAGGTTCTTGTTCACTTTGCCGCACAGCACCTGCTGGACCACTTCCATGGTCTCCTCATCGGTGTAGCGCAGGCCGTCCACAAACTTGGACTCTTTGCCGATCTTGTTCAGCATCTCGGTGATCTCCGGTCCGCCGCCGTGGACCACCACCACCCGGATACCCACCAGGTGGAGCAGGATGATGTCGGAGATGACGGCCTGGCGCAGCTCGTCGGAGATCATGGCGTTGCCGCCGTATTTCACCACCACGGTTTTGCCGTAGTATTTTTGAATGTAGGGCAGGGCCTCGGCCAGTACCTTGGCCCGGTCCACCTCGCTGAATGACATGGGAATCGCCTCCATATTGCCTTTGTCAGGTGCGATAGTCGCCGTTGATCTTCACATAGTCGTAGGTCAGATCACAGCCCCAGCAGGTGGCCTCATGCCCGCCTTCGTGGAGGTCCACATGGATGATCACCTCGTCCTGGGACAGGATGCTCTTGGCGGTCTCCTCATCAAAGTTCACCCCGGCGCCCTTTTCACACACCAGGATCTCTCCCACAGTAGAGGAGAAACGTACGTCCACGAACTCAGGACGGAAGGGAGCCTTGGAGTAGCCCATGGCGCACAGCACACGGCCCCAGTTGGCGTCGGAGCCGAACATGGCGGCCTTCACCAGAGAGGAACCCACCACAGCTTTGGCCAGACGCTCGGCGCTCTCCTCGCTGCGGGCGTTGGCTACGGTACAGGTGATCAGCTTGCTGGCGCCCTCGCCGTCGGCAGCGATGGAGCGGGCCAACTGTTCAAACACATAGTAGAGGGTCTTGTAAAAGACAGTGTAGTTGTCGTCCTTCCACTCCACCAGTTCGTTGCCCGCCATACCGTTGGCCAGCACCACGCACATATCGTTGGTGGAGGTGTCCCCGTCCACCGTCACCCGATTGAAGGTGCGGGGAACGATCTCATGGAGTGCGTCGGTGAGCATCTCGTGGGTGATGGAGCAGTCGGTGGTGACGAAGCACAGCATGGTTCCCATGTTGGGGTGGATCATGCCGGAGCCCTTGGCGATAGCGCCGATGGTCACGGTCTTGCCGCCTACAGTGCAGGTAACGGACAGCTCCTTCTTCACGGTATCGGTGGTCATGATGGCGTTGGCTGCGGCGTCGGAGCCGTCCTTGGACAGAGCAGCAGCGGCGGCGGGCAGGCCCTTGGCAATGGCGTCGATGTTCAGCTCCTGGCCGATAACGCCGGTGGAGGCCACCACGAAGTCGGATGCCTTCAGGCCGGTGGCCTTGGCAGCCAGCTGGCACATGGCCTCGGCGTGCTCGTGGCTATTGGGGGCACAGGCATTGGCGTTACCGGAGTTGGCCACGATGGCCTGGGCCTCGCCATTCTCCAGGTGATCCATGGTGACATACAGGGGGGCGGCCTTCACCCGGTTCATGGTGTACACGGCAGCCGCCACACAGGGCTGCTCAGACACGATGAGGGCCAGGTCCTTCTTGCCCTCCAGCACCTCGGGCATCTTGCTCATGGGAGGCTGATTGCCGTCCCCCTTGCCCTTCTTCACGCCGCAGTGGACACCGGACGCGGTAAAACCCTTGGGGGCGGTCACGCCGCCGGGGATCTGTTTCATATCGTTCACTCCTCTTTCCTTACAGCGCCAGGCCGCAGGTCATATCAAAGCCCAGCATCAGATTCATGTTCTGCACCGCCGCGCCCGAAGCGCCCTTGCCCAGGTTGTCAAACCGGGCGGTAACGATGGACTGGCCCTCATGGCCGCTGACGGTGAGCTCCAGCTTGTCGGTGCCCGCCAGAGCGTTGGCCGCCAGATAGGCGGGCTCCTCGGAATAGGAGGCCACCGTCACCAGAGGCTGGCCGGCATAGTAGGCCATCAGGATCAGACTCAGTTCCTTGGCGGTGGGCTGGCCCACCAGGTAGCGGTTGTGGAGGAAGACGGTAGTGGCCATGCCCTTGTAGTAGTCGTCCACCACCGGGGTGAACACCGGCGGGGTACCCAGCCCGGAGATCTTCTGCATTTCGGGCAGATGCTTGTGCCGAAGGGTGGTTCCGTACACTCTCGGACTGTAAAGTTCCTCCCCTTTCGTGCCATCCTCATACTGAGCAATCATCTTCTTGCCGCCGCCAGAGTAGCCGGTGAGGGAGACGCAGGTCATGGGGTAATCGCGGGGCAAAATGCGCATGGAAACCAGCGGGGCCGCCGAGGCCAGGAAGCCGGTTGCATGGCATCCTGGATTAGCCACAAATCGGGCATTTCCAATGATTTCCCGGGGGTTTTTGTACAATTCCGGGAAACCATACACCCAGCCGGGGGCGGTGCGGTGGGCGGTAGATGCGTCGATGACCCGGGTGCGGGAGTTCTCGATGAGGCTTACCGCCTCCGCCGCCGCCGCGTCGGGCAGGCAGAGGAAGACCAGGTCTGCCTCATTGATGAGGCGCTTTCTCTCTGTCAAGTCTTTTCGCTTGTCAGGATCAATCAGCAGCAATTCAATATCGTCCCGGTTAGAGAGCCGCTGATGGATCTGGAGACCGGTGGTACCCTCCTGGCCGTCGATGAATACCTTGGGCTTACTCATGGGTTCTCTCCTCCACAAAGGCCTTGATATTGGCGATCTGGGCCTTGACACTCTCCGCCGCCGGGCCGCCATAGACCTTACGTCCGTTCACGCAGGTCTTGAGTTCCAGCGCCTGATACACGTCGGCGTCAAACAGGTTGGAGATGGAGCGGAAGTCCTTCAGAGGCAGGGTGTCCAACGTCTCACCCGCCTTGATGCACAGGTTGACCAGCCGGCCCACGATCATATAGGCCTCCCGGAAGGGCATTCCCTTCTTGGTCAGGTAGTCGGCGCAGTCGGTGGCGTTGATAAAGCCGCCGGAAGCCGCGTTTCTCATGTTCTTGGGCAGGACGGTGAGGGTGTCCAGCATGGCGGTAAAGACAGGCAGACACATCTCCACGGTATCGATGGCATCGAACACCGGCTCCTTGTCCTCCTGCATATCCTTATTGTAAGCCAGGGGCAGGCCCTTCATGACGGTGAGCAGGGTGATGAGGGAGCCGTACACCCGGCCGGTCTTGCCCCGGACCAGCTCGGCCACGTCGGGGTTCTTCTTCTGGGGCATGATGGAGGAGCCGGTGGAGTAGGCGTCGTCCAGCTCCACATACTTGAACTCCCAGGAGCACCACAGGATGATCTCCTCGGAGAACCGGGACAGGTGCATCATCAGAATGGAGCAGGCGGACAGGAACTCAATGGCAAAGTCCCGGTCGGACACGGAATCCATGGAGTTGTCGGTGGGTTTTTTAAAGCCCAGAGCGGCGGCGGTCTGGAACCGGTCCACCGGATAAGTAGAGGTAGCCAGAGCGCCGGCGCCCAGAGGGCACTCGTCCATCCGCGACCAGCAATCCTCCAGCCGGGTCACGTCCCGGCGGAGCATATTGGCATAAGCCATCATGTAGTGGGCAAAGGTGGTGGGCTGGGCCCGCTGCAGGTGGGTATAGCCCGGCATGACGGTCTCCAGATTGGCCTCCGCTTTTTTGATCAGTACCTTCTCCAGGTCCAGCACCATGTCGATGATCTTGGGGATCTCCTGCTTGACGTACAGCCGGAAATCCACCGCCACCTGGTCGTTACGGGACCGGCCGGTGTGGAGCCGCTTGCCGGTATCCCCGATGCGCTGGGTGAGCATGGTCTCAATATTCATGTGGATGTCCTCGTTCTCCAGCGAGAACTCCACCTGCCCGGCGTCGATGTCCGCCAGGATGACCTTCAGACCCTCGATGATCTTTCCCGCCTCATGCTCCTCAATGATGCCCTGCTTGCCCAGCATGGTGGCATGGGCAATGGAGCCGGCGATATCCTCTTTGTACATCCGGGCGTCAAAGGTGATGGAAGAGTTAAAGTCGTTGACCAGTGTATCGGTCTCTTTCTGGAACCGTCCGGCCCATAATTTCATAATTGATCGCTCCCTATCTGGATTGCGGGCGACCACAGGCCGCCCCTACGGTAATGGTAGGAACGGCCTGCGGCCGCCCGCAGAAAATGTCGAATTACTTATTCAGCTTACCCTGGTCGCGGAGGGCGAGAACGGTGTCAGGCAGGCCCCACAGGTTGATGAAGCCGGTGGCGTCGTTCTGGTTGTAGTCGCTCTCCTGGAAGGTAACGATGTCCTCAGAGTAGAGGGTCTCGGGAGAGGTGACGCCGGAGGTGATGATGTTGCCCTTGTACAGCTTCAGCTTCACCTGGCCGGTAACGTGCTTCTGAGTCTCGGTGGCAAAGGCGGACAGGGCCTCCCGCAGGGGGGTGAACCACTTGCCGTTGTACACCAGGTCGGCGAAGTCCACCGCCAGCTTGCTCTTCATGTGGGCGGTATCCTTGTCGATGGTGATCATCTCCAGCACCTCGTGGGCCCGGTACAGGATGGCGCCGCCGGGAGTCTCATACACGCCCCGGTCCTTCATGCCGGTCATCCGGTTCTCCACGATGTCCAGCAGGCCGATGCCGTTGTCGCCGCCCAGCTTGTTCAGCTTGCGGATGATATCGGAGGACTTCATCTTCTCGCCGTCCACAGCCACGGGCCAGCCCTTCTCAAAGGCGATGGTCACATAGGTGGGGGCGTCGGGGGCCATGACGGGAGACACGCCCATCTCCAGGAAGCCGGGCTTGTCGTACTGAGGCTCGCTGGCGGGGTCCTCCAGGTCCAGGCCCTCATGGGACAGGTGCCACAGGTTCTTGTCCTTGGAGTAGCTGGTCTCGCGGTTGATCTTCAGAGGCACGTTATGAGCCTCGGCGTAGTCGATCTCCTCGTTCCGGCTCTTGATGTCCCACTCACGCCAGGGGGCGATGATCTTCATCTCGGGAGCAAAGCGCTTGATGGCCAGCTCGAAGCGGATCTGGTCGTTGCCCTTGCCGGTGCAGCCGTGGGCAATGGCGTCGGCCCCTTCCTTCTTGGCGATGTCCACCAGGCCCTTGGCGATGACAGGCCGGGCAAAGGCGGTGCCCAGCAGATAGTCCTCATACTTGGCGCCCATCTGCATGGAGGGGATGATGACGTCGTCCACCATCTCGTCCACCAGATCCATGACGTACAGCTTGGAGGCGCCGGTCTTGATGGCCTTCTCCTCCAGGCCCTCCAACTCGTCGTTCTGGCCCACGTCGCCGGCCACCGCGATGATCTCAGGGTTGCCGTAGTTTTCCTTCAGCCAGGGGATAATGATGGATGTATCCAGACCGCCGGAATAGGCGAGTACCACTTTTTTAATGTCAGCCATGGTAAAAACCTCCGTTTGTTTTTGTTGGACACAGTGTACCATAGCCTGGATGAAATTGCAAGTATCAATCCGCATAAATATGCGTATTTTTTCCTCTGTACTTGGGGATTGTTTTGGGTATTGTGTATAATATTCAGTAAATTATGAATATTTGTATGATTCCATGCAGTACAACTGCCCAGAATACGGCGGCAGGCATACCGTCAGCACACCACCGGTGGGTCTGTGCTGCTCTTCCTCCGGCGTGGAGCCGGCGAAGCGCTGCCAGTCGGTATGGAGAAGCAGTCTCACCCCTGCCGTGGCGGGCAGTTGGTACTGCCGGGCCTGGTCGCTGAAGTTAAAGAGAGCGGCCAACCGCTCCCCACCTCCCTGACGCTGGATGGCATAGACGCAGGATGCCTCCCAGCCGCAGTCCAGCCATGCGAAGCCCTCAGGCCGATAGTCCCACCTGGAGAGAGCGGGATGGTCCAAATAGATGTGGTTCAGTGCCGCCATGTAGTGGTAGAAGGCATCGTGAATGGGGAAGTCCCGCAGCAGCCAGTCCTGCTCCCGTTTCTCGTCCCACTCCCGGAAATGGCCGATCTCGTTGCCCATGAAGTTGAGCTTCTTTCCCGGATGGACCATCATATAGAGGTACAGTGCCCTGGCCTGGGGAAACTTGCCGTCATAGTCACCATACATCTTCTGCAAAATGGTGGCCTTGCCGTGGACCACCTCATCATGAGACAGGGGCAGCAGATAGCGCGCCTGGGAAAAATAGTGCATGGAAAAGGTAAGCTGGTGGCGCCGGGCAGGCCGCTGATCCGGCGGCGTCTGGAAATAGGACAAGGTATCGTGCATCCACCCCATGTCCCACTTGTAGTCAAAGCCCAGTCCCCCCTGCTCCACCGGAGCGGTGACCTTGGGGAAGTTGGTGGAGTCCTCCGCCGCCAGAATACAGCCGGGATATAGTTCCTTCAGGCCCCGGTTCATGGTACGCAGGAAGGCCACGCCGTCCCCGTTCACTCCACGGGCCTCATCCCCCTGCCAGTACAGGATGCGACTGATGGCGTCCATCCGCAGGCCGTCAAAGTGGAACACCTCCAACCAGTACCGGGCACAGGACTGGAGGAAGGAACGCACCTCCCCCCGGGAGTGCATGAAATTATGGCTCCCCCACTCGCTGACCTTTACATCCTGATGGGGATATTCGTAGAGCGCATCGCCGTCATATCTGGCCAGGCCGTAGTCGTCCACTGCGAAATGCGCGGGCACAAAGTCTAAAATGACCCCGATCCCGGCCTGGTGGAGCCGGTCAACCAGTATCATCAGCTCCCTGGCGGTGCCGTACCGGCTGGTGGGGGCGTAAAAGCCGGTGATCTGGTAACCCCAGCTCTCGTCGCAGGGATGCTCACTGAGAGGAAGCAACTCCACATAGTTGTAGCCGCACTCCTTCACATAGTCGATGAGGGGCTGGGCAAGCTCATCGTAACGGTACCAGCCGCCGTCCGGTTTCCGCCGCCAGGAGCCCAGGTGAAGCTCGTAGATGTTCAGCGGTTCCTCCCTCCGGTCGCTCCGCTGCGCCATCCACGCCTTATCCTCAAAAGTATACGCTCCCAGATCCCGCACCACCGAGCATTGGCCTGGCCGCAGCTCCATGCCGTAGCCGTAGGGGTCGCAGTGATCGGTATAACCTCCGTCCCGGCGGTAGATGCGGTACTGATAGCAGTCCCCTGGCTTTACATGATCCGCCCACACCTCATAAAAATTGCCGTCATGGACCCGCACCATGGGCAGTTCCCGTCCGCCGTGGAGCAGCACCACCCCCGCCGCTGAGGGCGCAAAGGTGCGGAACATCCAGCGCTCTCCCTCCCGATGGGCCCCCAGATAGCGGTATGCGTCAAAGCACTGTCCAGTATAAAATGCGTAGTAATCCATAGCTTGGCTCCCTTTCTCTCCGATGCTTCGGCGGCTATTACATAACACCGTAATTCTATCATTGTTTGATTCCTTTATCCAGTGTGTCGGTGAAAGATTTTATTTTACACCAGACGAAAAAAGCGATATAATAAGGTGTTATGATAAAACAACTCAACTGTAAGGGGAACCACATGAAAAAACTGCTTGCGCCCCTGTGCGCTCTTGGCCTGCTGCTCTCCGCCTGCGGACAGCCCGCCGCCTCCCAGGACGAAGATACCCTCCACATCGTAGCCACCACCTACCCGGTCTACCTCTTCACCACCGCGGTGACCGAGGGCGCGGAGGGTGTGGAGGTGAGCCTGCTGGTAAATCAGCAGACCTCCTGTCTCCACGACTACACCCTCACCGTGGCCGACATGAAGGCCATCGAGGGGGCCGACATCATCGTCATGAACGGCGCCGGATTGGAGGACTTTATGGACGACGCCCTTTCCACCTCCTCGGCTCAGATCATCGACTGTTCCGAAGGGACGGATCTGCTCCCCGCCCAGGGTCATGAAGGCCACGACCATGACACAGAATATGACCCCCATATCTGGATGGATGCCACCTACGCCAGTCTTATGCTCAGCCAGATCTCCCAGTCTCTGAGTGAACTGGACAGCGCCAATGGCGACCTTTACACCCAGAACGAGAGCGCCGCCCAGACCGCGCTGACGGAGGCGGATCTCAGCTGGCGGGAGGCGCTGGAGCCCTATAAGGGACGCTCCATTGTCACCTTCCACGATGGATTCCAATACTTTGCCAATGCGATGGGCCTAACCATCTTTAAGGCCATTGAAGAGGAGGAGGGTTCCACCGCCTCCGCTCAGGAGCTGACTGAGATCGCGGATGCCATCAAGCTGACCCAGAAATATGACCTGGGGACCATGCCCATCTTTACCGAGGTCAATGGGTCTACCGCCTCCGCCGACACCATCGCCCGGGAGGTGGGCTGTCAGGTCTATCAGCTGGATATGATTATGAGCGGCAACGGTACCGGCATACAGCCCTATCTGGATGCCATGCAGCAAAATGTAGACACATTGGTGGAGGCGTTGGCATGAGCGTACACAAACACGGTGATTCCGGCCCCGGCTGCGCCGGCTCCTGCTGCCTCAAGGTAGCCGACCTGGGAGTCAATTTCGGCACTGAAGAGGTCCTCCACGACGTATCCTTCCACCTCCACTGCGGGGAGATCGTGGCCCTCATCGGCCCCAACGGAGCGGGTAAGAGTTCCCTCTTCCGCACCATCCTGGGCCAGGTCCCCCACACCGGAGTCATTGAGTTTCAGCGGGCGGGGGGCGACAAGACCCGGCCCCTCATCGGCTATGTGCCCCAGTCCCCCAGCTTCGACCGTGGGGACCCGGTGAGCGTGTTTGATTTCTTCTCCGCCGCCATCTCCAAATGGCCTGTATTCCTGCCCTCCCCCAAAAAGCTGCGGGAGCGGGTATCCCAATGCCTGGCCCGGGTCCACGGGGATTCTCTCATCGATAAACGGATGGGCGCCCTGTCCGGCGGCGAGCTCCAGCGGGTGCTGCTGGCTCTGGCGCTGGAACCCTTGCCCCATATCCTGATCCTGGACGAGCCTCTTTCCGGTGTGGACGTGGACGGCGAGAAGCAGCTGCTGGATATGCTGGACGAGATCCGTACCCGGTTTGACCTGTCCATTCTGCTGTCCACCCACGACTTTGCCACCCTGGACCAGTACGCCGACAAGGTGATCCTGCTGAAAAGCCAGGTGCTTAAGGTGGGACCACCGGACGAGGTCCTGTCCTCTCCCGAATTTCAGGAGGTCTTTCATCTGGCCCTCAGGAAAGGGGGACGCAGCTGATGGAACTGTGGTATTCCCTGGTGGAGCTGCTCCCCTTCGAGTGGGCGGCCCCCGGCACCATGTACTTTATGAAAAACGCCCTGCTGGCGGTACTGGTCATCTCCCCCCTGTTCGGCCTGCTGTCCACCATGGTGGTCACCAACCGGATGAGCTTCTTCTCCGACGCCCTGGGCCACTCCGCCTTTACCGGCATCGCCATCGGCACTCTGTGCGGTATGGCCGACCCCATGTGGGCCGCCATTCTGCTGGCCGCAGCCTTTGCCCTGCTCTTTACCTACGTTCAGCGCAAGTCCAACATGGCCAGTGATACGGTGATTGGTGTGTTCTCCTCCACCGCCGTGGCTTTGGGTATCTTTATCGCCACCTTTGACAGCGGCAGCTTTACCAAGTTCAACAGCCTGCTCATCGGTGATATCCTCAGCGTGGAGCCGGGAAAGATCGCCCTGCTGGCGGTCATCCTGCTGGTCGTGGTGGTACTTTGGCTGTGCTCCTTCAACGGACTGATGCTCTCTTCCATCCACCCCACCCTGGCTGACAGCCGGGGCGTCAAGGTGTTCTGGCAGAAGGCTATCTTCTCCATGGCCATTGCCGTGGTGGTCACCGTGTCCATGACCTGGGTGGGCCTGCTGGTCATCAACTCCCTGCTGGTCCTGCCCGCCGCCGCCGCCCGGAACCTGGCCCGCAATATGCGCCAGTTCCATCTGATCTCCATTCTGGCCGCGGTGGTGGCCGGGATCGCCGGACTCATGACCTCCTATGAGCTGAGCTCCTCCGCAGGCGCCTCCATTACCCTGTACCTGGCCCTGTGGTTTGCCATCACCTTCCTGCTGCGGAAAAAGCGGATGTAACGGTTTTGGGCTCCGGAGAGGTCCCCCTCTCCGGAGCTTTTGACCAAATCCACACCCAAACTTGATCAAAGCTTTACCTCCCTCCTCTTGTTCTTTACCAGACTTACGCGTATACTGAGTACAGATCAAACAACAGGCAGGGAGGTGAAGCAATCCTATGTACAACGATGTAGATGAACTGATTTTCGGCGGCAATGAGCAGGTCGTTTCCAGCGAGCGATAAGTCCTTTCCACCAACGGACAAGAACCACACCTTCGGGTGTGGATTTTTGCATTTTATCGGAAAATTTAAGAAATTTTAATGACAGTCTGCCGTAACATATGGTAGCCTATAGAATAGAACACAGAAAGACGAGGCGACGCACTGTGAAGAATTCCCGAAAATGGCTCCCAGCCCTGCTGCTTGCCATCCTCCTGCTGGGCGGCAGCGGACTGTTACTCTGGAAAACCGGCTTCTTCTCCTCACTGGGCTCGTTGGATGCCATGCGGGCTTACATTTCCCGATTTACTCCCTTTTCTCACCTGTTTTACTTTTTGATTCAACTGTTGGGCGTAGTGGTAGCCCCCATCCCCAGCAATGTTACCGCTCTGGCCGGCGCGCTGCTGTTCGGTACCTGGCCCGCCTTTCTCCTTACTTGGGCGGCAGTTGTCGTGGGCTCGGTTGTGGTATTTTGGCTGGCACGGGTGCTGGGTCAGCGGTTCGTGGATAGGCTGGTCAGTCAGAAGGTGTCGGAAAAATATCTGGACATCATCCGCCGCAAGCGGGATGTGTTTCTTTTCCTGGCCTTCCTCTTTCCCTTTTTCCCCGACGATCTGCTGTGTATCCTGGCCGGTCTCACCGATATCCCCCTGAAGCGGTTCTGCGTTCTGGTGCTGGTAGCCCGCCCCTGGGGACTGCTGGTGTCCTGTCTGGTGGGCGGCTCGGTGCTGGCCATTCCCTACTGGGCCATGGCTCTGTTGGGCGCTGCGGGACTGTCCGTCTTCCTGATCTGTATGAAATACGGCGACCGCTGGGAGCAGAAGCTGCTGGAGCACTTTAAAAAATGAGGCGTATTCTGTGGTTTCCGCTTTTGGAGGGCTGTCTCTACCTGACCTTCCTCAGTCTGGACCTGTTCCGGCCGAACAGCGGATGGGATATTCCAGTCAAATATCTCTCCATCCTGCTGTGCTTCTGTTTTGTCCTTTGGGCCGGACAGCGGCGGGACGGTCTGCTGATGAAAATCGCCCTGGGCTTTACCCTGTTGGCCGACCTGTTCCTGCTGATACTGGACCGTTGGTACCTGGTGGGGGTAGCCTGTTTCTGTGTCGTGCAGCTGCTTTATATGACCCGCATCGCCAAGCTGCGGCCGGAAAAGCTGCCTCTGCGGCTGGCTTTGCGGGGCTTGCTGGCCGTTGCCGCCCTGATGATAGCCTGGCGGCTGGGCGCGCTGGACGGGCTGACCGCCCTCTCCCTCTTTTATTTCTCTCAGCTCGTCTGCAATGCGCTGGAAAGTCTCAGCCTGGGCGCTCCCTTCCGGGGCTTTTCCCTGGGGCTGTTTCTCTTTTTGGGGTGCGATCTCTGCGTGGGGCTGCAAAACCTGTCCGCCTGGTTCCCGGCGGCAGGCGGTCCCCTGGTGGAGTTTGCCCAGGTTGGGATGTGGCTGTTCTATCTGCCCTCCCAGGTTTTGATCTCTCTGTCTGTCAAAAGGAAGTGATCCCATGCGGCTGCCCAAAGCAGTTACCGCTCTGGCCGCTCTGCTGCTGGCCCTGCTGATCCTCAGTTTTTCCATTGCGGTCCCCATTCTGTTCCGCCCGTTCTACTATATCCAGATCGATATGCTGGACCTGCCTGAGCGCACCGGCTGGTCGAAGGAGATCATTCGGGAGGCCTATGATGAGGTGCTGGATTTCTGCGTTTTAGGCAAACCCTTCGGCACCGGCCAGTTGGTCTGGTCGGAATCAGGTTACAGCCATTTTGCCGATGTGCGGGGGCTGTTTCTGCTGGACTTCTGGGTGCTGGGGATCAGCGCCGCCGCCTGCCTGCTTCTTCTGATCCTCCGTCTTGGAAAGCAGTGGGTCTACAGGCCCCTGCTGGGGCACGGTCCCGGCTTTTGGGCCGGCGCGACCGCCGGCGGGCTGGTGCTGATATTGGCCGGTCTGGCCGCTCTGGACTTTAACCGGGCCTTTGTGATCTTTCACGCCATTTTCTTCCCTGGGAAAGACAACTGGATCTTTAATCCCGCCACCGACCAGATCATTCTGATCATGCCGGAGGCGTTTTTCTGCAACTGCGCCATCCTCATCGGGGTTGTGCTTCTGACCTGCTGTACAGCCCTGATCCTCACCGATCTCCTCCGCAGGAAAAAATAAGGTACAGGCCCGCCATTTTCAGATGGCGGGCCTTTTGCTCCGCACCAACCGGCCGGCCACACATAGAATGGAGCGGAAGGGAACTACCCCTTCAATATCTGCTAGGAGGTATTGCAATGCCCGACAAAATGATGCCCGGTCCGGTCCAGGATGCGGCCTGCATCCGGGAGGCCGTATGCATACACACGAAAAAGATCTACGATTCCTGTAAGGATAAGGACTGTATCGAAGATCTGCGTTTCTATCCCACCCAGAGTTCCCAGGCAGCCATCGAGCGCGCCGTCAGCATCAAAGCCGGCAAGGCCGAGCTGCTCTATGTGTACATCGATGTGGAGCCGGTTGGATTCAACCGGGGCTTCTACACCGTTGACGTACGCTACTTCTACCGGGTCACCGCCGACGCCTTTGTGGGCGCCGCCCGGCCCGTGGAAGTCAGCGGCCTGTGCGTCTTTGACAAGCGGGTGATCCTGTTCGGCAGCGAAGGCACCGCCAAGATCTTCTCCTCTCAGACCTCGCTGGAGGGTCTGGATGAGCAGATGCTCCGCCAAAGCAACCTGCCCACCGCCGTGGTGGAGGTGGTGGACCCCATCGTCCTCAACATGAAGCTGGTGGACGTGTGTGAATGCCATCCCTGCGACTGCGAGCTGTCCGACGTCCCCCCCTGCATCTGCGGCTGCTTCAACAGCGAGCTGTGCTGCGGCAGCCAGGGCAAGCGGATCTATGTCACCCTGGGCCAGTTCTCCATCATCCGGCTGGAGCGGGATTCCCAGCTCCTTATGCCGGTGTACGACTACTGTATGCCCGAGAAGGAGTGCGCCTGCGGCGGCGGCGAGGAGGACCCCTGCGAGATCTTCCGCCATGTGAAGTTCCCCGTCAACGAGTTCTTCCCCCCCAGCAACCCCACCCCCGGCGGCGACTGCCACCCTCAGCTGAAGGGCTGCTGCTCCTGATCTTCCCCCATCCCTTCGTACCAACCATCCCGGACCCGGTCAGCACGCCGGGTCCGGGATGGTTTTCCCTCTATTCTTTGGATGAATCGGAGATGGGAGCGCCATCATGATGGAAGAGCATATTCTTGCATTCTAACGCTGCACAAACACCCCCTGACCCGCCCGTTGAAACGGGGCAAATCAGGGGGTGTTTTATTGATTGAGCTTTTATGGATATCAGCTATCCTCCCGGTCATCCTGCTCTGGCGGAAGGGGATGCCACGCCGGCGGCTCCTTTTTCCGGTGAAAGAGCCGCCTGATCCGATCCAGAATGGCTTCCACAAAGTGAAACCACAGATTTCCCACAATAACGATAACCAAAAGCACCAATACAATGGCGCCAATCTCTAGCAGAGGCATGGGACGCCTCACTTGGTAGCAAAGCGGTTGAGGAAGAAGTCGGTAAAGGCTTTCAGTTCCTCCTCCTGGGACACATAGACGTACAGACTTTCATCCTCCAGCCAGTCATAGGCGTTGATCCCAATGTAGCTTCTCTTATCTGGATAGATAATGAAAGCGTCGGTGGGATATTTGTTCCGGTAGGCCTTCAGAATCTCAGCGCGGCGGTAATAGGTAGGGTCACCGCAGCCGGACAGATCAGGTACAGTAGGCACCACAACGATGGTCTGACTGGCCTCGTTCCAGCCCACGATCAAATTTCCGATCTTGGTCTTGCTGCCGTGGACAAAGCCGTAGTTGAACCGGCTCACATCCTCGGTATAGCCGAAAATCAATCTGTACTCGTCCCCGTTTTCCACCACCTGGTTGAACAGCGCCCGCATCTTTTTTGCGTTGGCGTTGCTCTTCTCCATATCTACCTCAGGTCCCTTGAACAATTTGCTGAACAATCCCATGGCTGTTTCCTCCTGCACATTTTATTTTGGGACGGCTCCGCCGTCAGCCCGGTAAAATAAATATATTTTCCTATTTTCATATTTATTGAGTTGATAAAACAGTCCGTCTGAACAAAACATCAAATGGTTCTGCTCAGGCGGACCGGTGTTACACACCGTCTGCCGGCGCTTCGTGTTTGAATTGCTCCAGGCAGTCCACAATAGCATTGATCTGGAACGCAATGGTCTGCCGGGCCGCTTCCGGAGCAAAGAGGGGCAGCGTTTCCGGAATGGCCCGGCAAATGATCATGACAGACAGACTCAGGTTGGTAAAAAGCCCGATTCTGGCCGGGTCCGCTTTGATCCCAAAACACGCCAACAGACTGCCGAACAGCGCCCGCTGCTTTTCCCGAAAGGTCCGATAGCTCTCTTCCGACAGCCGCCGGAAAATCAGCCGCTGCTCCTCCACAGACAACACCGCGATACCGTTTCTTTCACCATAGCAGCAGGTGTACAGAAATCGCCCGACGCCCTCCCGCCAACTCAGCTCAGGATCGTCCATCAAACTTTGAGCATAGGAAATGAGCCTTGGCTGCTGGAGATAGAGCATCTCCACTATCAGATCCTCCTTGGTGGGGAAAAAGGAATAGAAAAAGGTCCTGGATATCCCCACCGCCGTATAGATCTGTTCCACTGTCGTGTGCTGGATTCCCTGCCTCGTCATCAGTGCAAGCCCCGTGGCGACCAGCGCCTGACGAATCTGCTTCCGCTCCTCTTCAGAGTAGGCGACTTTCGGCATTGGGCACCTCCAAATAAAAACAGTTTTTCATTCTTGTTTTTATTTTATCACATTTTGATTGTTCTCACAAGTCAAACCGGACTTCTTATTCCCTCCATCCATCAAGTATTGCCTCCGTTGTAAAGCCTGGGCTTTCCTGCTATAATAACCTTACCCACACCAATCAGAATAGCGCCGCCAGCCGGCAGATTTGGAGGATGCGCTATGAAAAAAGTGACCTGTGGCCTCTCCGCTTTTCTCCTTTGTCTGGGTGCTCTCTCCGGCTGCACTGCTCAGCCTGAGGCTTCCAAACAGGCTGCCATTCCTTTTGAGGACGGGCAGTATTATGCCGTGGCCTACCTGGGATATCAGCAAATCGATAATCTGGACTACTATATGGAGCATTATTTGGATCACGACAGTCCGCCTGTTCACTACCTCTCCACCGGGGACTACTATCTGGTGATCCCCAGATATACCGGTATGGAGCTATCCCTGTACCGCAACGATCTGGCGTCCTCCCAACCCATACTGATCTACCAGGACCCGGACTGCCAGCCCTTTATCCTCCAGTGCAACGCCAGCGATATCTTTGCCGACGCAACCATCCGTCTGACCTATGAGGAGGAGACAGCGGAATTCTCACCCTTCATCTCTTTGATGGACGGCTCTGTAGACATTGGAGCACAGGGTCTGGATCTCACCAAGAATTCGTAAATGGAGGCCTGCCATATGACCAAAAACGCTGCTTTTCTGCACCTGAACGATCCGCTGCCCACAGATATTGCCCGCCGAAAGGAGATGGGCGATCTGGCGGGCGCCATCCGGCTCATCGACCAGCGTCTGGCCAGCCGCACTCAGCCTCTGCTGGCTCCCCGCCTGGAGGCGGAACGTCTGCGGCTGACCCGTCTGCCCGGCGATTACCCCTACTCCCGTGCCGAAGCCCTTGCTATGATCCGGGCAGAGTGGCCCCAGTGCACGGAGGAACAGTTTGATGCCCTGGTGGACCACGGACGCATTGACTGGCGCATGATCAACGGAGAACTGCGGTGCCAGGAGCGGTTTCTGGAATCCCTGCGCATTTATCCCAAAGAAGCCCCAGGCCTCTGTCAGGAGGTCCAGGATCACTCCACCCGGGACGCTGTGCTGGCCAGGATGGAGGCTGATGGCGCTCTTACCGCCCGGATCACGCTGCGGGCCACTATCCGCTCCCTGGTGCCGGTAACTGGGAAAGAGGTTCAGGCCTGGCTCCCCATCCCCGCCGCCTGTCCCCAGCAGAGCCAGATCCAGATCCTGGACCACACCCCCGGCGGCATCGCCGCTCCGGAATGCGCTCCTCAGCGCACCATATGGTGGCGGACACAGGGGGTGAATAAATTCTCCGTAACCTACCGCTATCTCATTCAGGCCCAGTATACCGACCCCATGGCACTGCCGCTGGACCCTGTTCAGCCCACCTTCGATCTGGAGGAGCAGGACCCTCACATCGTCTTTACCCCCTACCTGCAGGCACTGGCAACAGAAATCTGCCGGGGGTGCTCCACACCGGCGGAGAAAGCCCGGGCTATCTATGACTATGTGACCGGCCAGGTGGACTACCGCTACCAGCCCGCATACCTCCAACTGGACTGCATCGCTGACCAGTGCGCCAAGACCCTGCGGGGAGACTGCGGCGTATTCGCCCTGCTCTTCATTACCCTGTGCCGCATCTCGGGCATCCCCGCCCGGTGGCAGAGCGGCCTGGCCGTTCGTCCGGACAGCGTGGGCCCCCACGACTGGGCCATGTTCTATCTGGCGCCCCACGGCTGGCTGTGGGCGGACTGCTCCTTCGGCTCCTCCGCCCGGCGCAACGGAGAAACGGTGCGCCGCCGGCACTACTTCGGCAGCCTGGACCCCTGGCGCATGGTGGCAAACAGCGCTTTCCAGGCGTCTCTGACGCCGCCCATGCAGGATTGGCGGCAGGACCCCTATGACAATCAGGTAGGCGAACTGATGGTAGGTGGCCGTGGACTGGATGCCCCGGAACGGGAGACCAGCCAGGAGCTGCTGGAGTTTGAGCTGCTGTCCAGCAACATCTGAATAACAAACAGCCAAACGGCCCGGAGGATGTACATCCTCCGGGCCGTTTGGCTGCCACCCCCTCCGGCACGACCGGAGGAGGTGGCTTATGATCACTTTTTCAGGTTCTGGGCAAAGTTCATGTAAACCTGTGCCACTTCCGCCCGGGTAGCGGTACCGGTGGGATCCAGCACATCGCCGCCCTTACCAGACAGAAGCTTGGCGCCTACTGCCCACTCCATGGCTTTCACAGCCCAGGGGGAGGTCTTCCTACCGTCAGAGAAGGCAGTCAAATCTCCCTTACCAGACACATCATAGCCCTGACTCTCTGCATGGCGATACAGAATCACCGCCAGCTGTTCACGGGTCACGGTATCGCTGGGCGCAAACACAGCATCGCTGTAACCGGTAACGATACCTTCAGAGGCAGCCCAGCGAACAGCCTCGGTATACCATCCGCCGTTCTCTACATCGCCGAAATCCACGGCATACTTGACCACAGGGCTGCCTTCCAACCGCCAAAGAATCGTGACAATCATAGCCCGGTCGGTAGTCATAAGGGGCGCAAAAGTGTTGGAAGAAGTACCGTTCATCAGTTCATTGCCGTAAACATACTTCACAGCGCTGTAGAACCAATCGTTCACCGACACGTCGTTGAACGGCAGAGCGCTGCTCTCTGCCACAAACTCCGCCCGAACCGCAACCGCGGAGGCGGGCATGGTAAAGCTATACTTGCCGTCGCCCTTGTCCGCGAGCTTGACTTCACTGCCGTTCTTGTCGACCACGGTAAGGGCTCCCAGCTTATAGCCCTCATCGGATTTCACCGTTAGGGTAATCGTAAGACCTCTGGAGGCGTGGGCACGGCTGGCCGTCACAGTACCGTTATCCGATTGCTCCACAGTGATGGGATAGGTCGTAACAGAGCTTTCGCCGCCCACAACAGAGACACGGTAGATGCTATCATTCACCACGACGTCTGCTGTGCCGGCAGACTTGCCGGTGAGCGTCAGCGTATAGAATTGATTTTCCAATTTATATGTGACGCTTTCCGCCGCTTTGTCTGCTTTTACAATATGGGCATACTTGCTGCTACTGTCAATGGAGGGCCACAGGATGTAGTGATCTCCATGATACTCAGCAGCAATGAGGTAGAAACCACCGTCCTTGATCTCAGCTGCCTGCTGGATACGGACATAGCCGGGAAGCTCCTCACTGGAAGCCTCGCCGTCCGCCGCGGGCCGGTACAGTTTAAATTTGTAGAGATCCCCGGAGGCACTGCTGCCAGCATCAAAGATATTGCTGCCGTTTCTCCAGAACGCCAGATACCGCCCTTCCGTGGTTATAAAGAAGGTGCTGTCGTCCTGCTGCTCGAAATAGGTGGTGACAGGCTGCTTGGAGAAGGGATATCCGTTTGTTCCTGCGGCATTCAGCCAAACCCGCTGGGAAGCTTCATTTCTGCCAAATACCTGGAATCCGTCGTCGTCAGCAACGAACATATGCAATCCCTTTGCCAGCGGCTCCAATTCTCCATCATACGCGGCATCGGTGCCGGTATGGCCCTGCCCGCCGGTGACGGTAATGCTCTTGTCCACGGTGGTAATCACGGCATCCACCACACCGGGATCGGTATTGCGCTGGATCTCACCCTGCGCCACCTCAATATCCCGGGATTCTCCCACTTCCAGAGCCACATCCTGAACATCCTCGGGATCTGTGACTCGGACGATCACCGTCACACCGTCGACAACATAGCTGGTCTCACCGAGCTTGTTGCCGGTATATAGGACCTTTCCATCCACGACCTTCGCAGCGGCAATGGCACCGTCCATTTGCGCTAGCTCGTCCTCTGTTGGCAGCGTCTCAAACTCGAACGTATCCTCTACCGACTGGTAGAGCGGAACCACCACAGTTCGCTTGCCGTCCACAATGGCGGACGGAATGATTTCATTCAGGAGAATGTTCTTATAAGTGGCGTGAGTCCAGGTGTCCTCATACAGAAGGCTGATGGAGCCATCCGGCAGCTCGGTCAGGCTGGAATAGCCGTAGACCTCACCAGGCTGATTGACCACATAGGTGCCAATGAGTGTCATGGTGCTACCCTCATCATTTTCCAGATTGAAGGCATAGATCTTGCCGTTTTCACGGGTAGCTGTTCCTGTTGCAGCAGTGGACACCAGGATCACAGGCTTGTCGTTGATCTTACCCGAATAGCGGAGCGCGGAGATCTGATTCATGGTGGTCTTGGGAACACCGTTTACAAGCACAGGCTCCTGCGCTGTCCAGATCATAGTCTTGGGATCCCGGATGTGGTCGGTGTAGCGGAGCACGTTGTGCTGGTCACGGCAGAACTGGCGGACCCGGTTCTCGTCGATCTGGACCAGAGCGCTCTCACTGGAGGTATCCGTGGAGGCGTCTTCCGAGCGATGCCAGGTATCTTCGCCGGGGTTCTTGTAGATAAAGCTGGACCGCTCCGGGGTATGGAGGTAGCAGGGCAGCAAAATGGTACCGTCATCCAGGCACAGTCCCGCTCCAGGCCCAACACCGTAGAATCGATGGGTGGCAGGACGCTTTCTCACCATGGGGTTCATAATGGTCGGCGCGGACCAGGTCTTACCGTTGTCGTTGGAGGTCACCAGCCAGAGGAAGGTTGCTCTGCGGACATGGAGATCCGCGTTGTAGTAGAACACATTCTGCCGGACATATTTGCCGCTCCAGGGCTGCTCGTTGGTGCCCAACTGCTTGCAGTACATAGGCCGTTTGTCGGCGGTGTAGAGGTAGTAGTGGTCGTCCACATAATAAGCGGCCTTTTTCTCAACGTCGCCTCGGGCGATCAGCGGTGCAAATGCCTTCTCGTCGCCCTCGGCCTTAACAAAGTCGCCCACATAGAAATCATAAGTACCCGCCGCACCATCCCGGCTGTAATGGATGGCCAGCCGCTCCACACCATCGATCAGCTCATAGCCAGAGTCGGTGGAAGCATTGAGGATAAAGGTCCCACCGGAGTACACATCGGTCATCAGATAGATGGTTCCATCCTTGCCCTGGATCATGACCGGATCGAGGAACGCGGTGGCATTGCCCTTGTTTTTGCCGCCGCCCCAGTACTGGTCCACACTGTCGTTGAAGTAGTTGGGGAAGGTGTACTCCCAGGTCTTTCCGCCGTCGGTGGATCTGCTGAAGAGGGTATCAATGCCGAATCCGTCAGGGCAGTTGTCCCAGCGGGCATCGATGGCCGCCGCCAGAGAACCGTCGTTCAGCGTGATCAGCGCGGGGATCCGAAAGGTCTCACTGCCGCCGATCCCCGTGGGGAAGGGCTCTCCGGTGGTAACGCCGTGGTCGGGGTTGGGGCGCTCAGGCGCCAGAAACTCGTCCTTGGGCCGCATGGCCTGCATAGCTTCCCGCAGCGCTTTTGTAGCAGCCGCCACAGTTTCCGCTGTGGAGTCCTGTCGATCCCGCTCCTCAATGGCCGCATTCAGGGCAGTCTCAAGGAACGCTTTGCTGTTCTCATCATAAATCTCGGTATCCAGTGCCTGGGCTTCGGTAATTGCCGCTTTCAATGCTGCCTTACTGACCACAGGAGGCGGGGTTGCATCGTCCTTGGTATAAAGGTAGATGGGAAAACGCTTGCTGCCGCTTGGACCCCAGAAGTTTGTCGCAAAGGTTTTAAACTGATTGGGATCACCGCTCTTGTTGAAATCCAGCCAGCGCTTGGTCCCGCTTGTAAGCGTAAAGTCACCATCAGAATCGGCGCTGACCGCAAGGTAGGCAGGGGCCTCTGTCAGCATATCTGTCTGCATGGCCAGGTAGAACCCATTGGCGGCCACAAATCCCCACTGCGTCCCATTCTGCTCAACAGTGAACCAGAGGTCTTTCATCTCAAGCTCAGCCTGCGCCGCTGTGGCCCACCTGGCAGAAACCGTACCAGCTTCGGTGTCCACCGCCAGTGCGGCCACAAAGGTACCCTCGGGACAACCTCTGGCATGACTGGGATCAATGGCATTGCCCGGATCGGTTGCCTTATAGGCCTGATCAGGATAAAACGCGTAAAGATCACCCGCGCTGTCCTGGCTGACGATCATATAATACTTGCCTTCGTCCAGGGCTGCGTTTTCCACCCGGGTATAGCCGGGAATAGCCAGCGCATCCTCAGGCTGGACAGGTGATTCCACCTCCGTTTTCTTGAAGATCCTCAGGGTACAGGACGCTGCTCCGACATAAAATTGCCCGGAACTTCCATGGGCCAGACAGGAAGGTGCCTCCTCAGCCATACCGGAGATGGTAAAACCGCCTTCCACAGCGGAGATCGTCAAAGTCTCTGGAGTATTGGTTACCGGTACCTTGAAACTGGTAGGCTGGCTCAGGTTCAGATACATATCCGTTCCGGAGCAGCTTTTTACCGTGTAACCGCCCTCAACCGCATCGATCACCCATGTCTGGGCGGTTTCCGGAAAACGGCTTACATCATCCAGAATCAATTTGTTGTCAGCAAGCTGTCCCGTTACCTGATCGCTCAGGGGCTCAGCGTCTTTATGATATAAAATATTGCCGCTTTCCGCTCCGCTGTCCGCAGTATAGACAATGGCATATATGTCACCGGAGGTCAGGTCTTCAGCGCCCGTTATTTCCACATATCCACAGGAATCCCTATCGCCGCCTCGCAAAGGTTCCACATTCTCTGGCACTGGTGTTTCCGCATATACGGGTAAACCGAACTGAAGCATCATAAGAAGAGCCAAAATAGAGTTGATCGCACGGCTTCCCCATTTCTTCCCTGCCCGTTTTAAGTCCATAAAATGTTCCTCCTTTTTTATTTAGCTTGTGTACAAGAAATCCTTTCCAACCGCAAAAGGGGCGTCCTTTCCTTTTGCCCACAGCAAAGCCAGGCTATCGCACTTAATTCAGTCCAAATATACTGTCCCGTGGTCTACACGGCAATATCTGTAGACGTATCTTTTATTACAATTATGATCAACTTTATATTGAAGCTGTCTTATACTTATCCTATCATTCACCATGCCATTTCAGCCGCAAAATTCAGCACTTCGACCAATATTTTCATTTTTAACGCATTCTATATTATGGATTTTATCACATGAGAATTCATTTTCCATTCTCATAGTTCACAAAAAATATTTTCTTTCTTTGTCATATTATCCTAAAATTTATTATCAGCTACAATCACACACCGCCGTCTGGACCTTACCCCAAGGCGATTTCAGTCCCGCTATCTGCATACTTCCTTGGTGCGCAATACAGAATTTACCTTTTCCGGCAGTCACACGATTGACTTGCTCCCATAAAAATGATATAAAAAATATGCTTCTGCTAAAGCAGAACAGATTTCTCCACTCTTTTTCTATTTCTATCTTTTCATGAATGGATCGGTCAGGTGAACTGCTGTTATGAATCACAAAAAACGTGTCACGATCCGCGATGTGGCGGCGGTAGCAGGGGTATCCATCAGCTCCGTGTCCCGCTATCTGGACGACCCCGGCCGTGTAAAGCCCTTTGCGGCCTATCGCATCAAAGATGCCATCAATCAGTTGGATTATGTCCCTAATACCTTTGCACGCAATTTGCGCCAGGGTTCTTCTAAAAGCATCGGCGTAATCGTTCCAAATCTGGAGTTTTTCTTTGCAAAAGCCTGCAAGGCCATCAGCGATTATTTTTTTAACGCGGGTTATGTGACCTTTATTTGTGAGAGCGATAACGATGCCGAGAAGGAGCGCTTTTTCGTTCAGCAGCTGATCGAGCAAAAGGTGGCCGGCCTTATCGTCGCCTCGTCCGGTTTGAATTCCGCCTTTCTGCAAAAAACGGTCCTGACCTTTCCCAATGTACTGCTGATCGACCGGGCTGAGGAAGTTGACTGCGACATTGTGTGTGAAGACCACGAAGCAAACGCATACTGGCTGATGGACCATATGCTGCATACAGCCTCCTGTCAGAGCATTGAACTGCTGCTGGGCGAACAGGCGGCGTTCAATACCAAGCTTTGCCTTCAGGGCGTTACCCGCGCTCTGGAAGAGCATTTGTTTCCCATGGAGAAGGTCCACACCTGGTATGGCTGCCGGCGCGATGGACGCGTTGCCGAGATCATGAAGCATATCAGTCAGGCTCTGCCCGGAATTCGCCCCGCTATTTTGGGATTTGAGCCGGACTATGTAGAACAAACCGTGATCGGTCTGAACCATTTGGACCGCAATCTGGTTCAGATGGTGGATATCGCAGGTTTCACCATGCCCCACACGCTGTACAAGCTGGGTATGGAGTTTCCCTGCGTCATGCAGAACTCCGAGCTGGAAGGCATCACCGCTGCGGAAACCCTGCTCCACCGCCTTCAGGCCTCTTCGGAACAGCAGCTTCCACCCCAACGTATCCGTGTGAAGTCGCTCTATCATGAATAGGTGCTCTTTTTTTATTTTGAAAACGTTTTCATTTTCTTTCACATTGCTTCGCTGATATATGTATCTTTTTACTAAAAACTTCTATTAAAAAATATGGAAATACCCCATTGATTTTTGCATTTTTCTTTGATAATATACACAGTCGAAAGCTCAATCAAAAAGATAACGTTTTCATTTTATTGCAGAAAGGAACGAACACTATGAAACTGAGCAAGAAACTTCTCGCGCTGGCACTCACCGGTGCCATGGCCCTCTCCTCCCTGACGGCCTGCGGCGGCGGCGCCCAGAATGACGCCAACAATGCCCTGGGTGAAGACGGAGAGTGGCATCCCACCAGCAGCATCAACATCCGCGTTCCCTTTGCCGCAGGCGGCAGCGCCGACACCATCTGCCGGATCGCCGCCAAAGGCATGGAGCAAAAGTACGGTCAGTCCGTGATCGTGAACAATCTGACCGGCGCCAACGGCGCCATCGCCATCAACGACCTCAACAGCAAGGATGCCGCCCCCACCGAGCTTATGGTAGCCGGCATCGCCCTGTTTACTCTCACTCCCCTCTTCAGCCCCGACATCCAGATGAATCTGGACGACTATGAGGTGGTGGGTTCTCTGGTATCCGATGACTTCATTCTCCTCACCAATCCCGCCAAGAGCGGCATCGAGGATGTGGAGGGTCTGATCGAGTACGGCCAGAATCAGCGCATCATCTGCAGCGCCAACGCCGCTGGCGGCGCCACCCATATGCTGGCCAAGGCCTTCTTCGGCGAGGCCGGTGTGGACTGCGAGGTTCTGGCTGCCGACAGCGGTGCTCAGAACGCCCTGGCTGTGGCCTCCGGCGACGCGGTGTGTGCCATCGTGGCCGCCAGCGCTGCCACCCAGTACATTGAGGATGGTTCTTTGAAGGCTCTGGCCTGCTTCTCTCCCGAACCTTTCACCGGCTATGAAGGCGTCACTGTCCCCACCGTAAAGGACATGGGCTATGACGTGGTGTTCAAGTCCTGCAACTTCCTCATCGCCAAGAAGGGTACCGACCAGGCTGTGCTGGATAAGATCTATACCGATATGCTGGAGTACCGCGAGACCGATGAATTCAAAGAGCTGGCCGCCAATGCCGCCTATATCCCCGACAATCAGAACGCCGAGCAGGTGCGTGAGACTGTGGCCAGCGCAAAGGAATTCTGCGAAAATGCCTTTGCCACCTATTATGACGAGCAGACCCTCCAGTAATTTCTCCATTGACTTGGATGTTGTCTTGTTAGGAGAGAAGGATCATGAAAACGATTAAATTCCGTTCAAACCTGGTGGCCGGGATCATCAGCACGATCTTTGGCATCGCGGTCTGCGTACTGACTCCTTTACAGATCAGCGTCGGCTTCACTGAGTCCGTAGGCATCACCCCCCGCACCTTTCCCTATATCCTGGGCGGGGTGTGCGCTCTGTTCGGGGTCCTGCTCATCATTCAAAGTCTGGTATTCAAAAAGGATACCGTGAAAGAGCTGCATCTGAATAAGGAACTGAAAGCGCTGGCCTATATGGCTGTCCTGGTCCTCTATGCTATTCTGTTCCGGTACAGTTTCATTGCGGCCACCCTGATCCTGGGTGCGGCTACCCTGCTTTTTCTGCGGTGTAAAAAGCCGCTGTATTATGTGATCGTGTTGGCGATGGTCGTGCTGCTCTACCTGGCCTTGACTCAGGTGCTGCACATCCGTCTGCCTTAAGCACAGAGAGGAGTCGGAAATGGGCGACGTCATCTCGCAGGCTCTCGCCAGTCTGTTTACTATCCAAAACTTTATTTTCATGAACATCGGTATGTTCATCGGCATTATCTTTGGCGCCATCCCCGGCATGAACGGCAACCTGGCCATCACTGTTCTGCTGCCCTTTACCTTTATGCTGGAACCTGTACCCGCCATCCTGATGCTGACCGCCATCTTCTTCGGTTCCAACTTCGGCGGCTCCATCAGCGCTGTACTCATTAACACTCCCGGCACCAACGCAGCCGCGGCCACGCTGCTGGACGGCTATCCGCTGTGCCGGAAAGGCTACCCCGGCAAGGCTCTGAATACTGCGCTCACCGCCTCTACGGTGGGCGGCATCATCAGCGCCTGCTGGCTGCTCTTCTTTGCCCCGCAAATCGGCCGTCTGGCCATGAGCTTTGGTCCGCCGGAGTACTTTGCCCTGGCTATTTTCGGTCTTTCTGTCATTGCCTCGGTCAGCGGCGAGAGCATCCTGAAGGGAATCATCAGCGGCTGTTTGGGCATTCTGATCGCCGAGGTGGGCATGGATGCCATCAGTGGTGTGGCCCGCTTTACCTTCGGCAACGTCAACCTGTATAAGGGAATCAATATGCTGGCCGTTCTGCTGGGCGTTTACGCCATTGCCCAGATGATCAGCCGCATCAACGGCACCGAGCAGGGTCAGGCCAGCCGTCTGCAGAAGCTGGATAAAAACGATAAGCTGACCTTCCGTGAGTTCAAGCATCTGTTCTGGACCATGTTTAAGTCGGGCAATATTGGCGCCTTCATTGGCGCGGTCCCCGGCACCGGCGGTGCTATCGCCTCCTTCATCGCCTACAATGAGGCCAAGCGTACCGCAAAGCCGGGCGAAAAATTCGGCGAGGGCGAGATCAAGGGTATTGCCGCCCCCGAGGCCGCAAACAACGGCGCCACTGCTGCCACGCTGATCCCTCTTCTGACCCTGGGTATCCCCGGCGACGTAGTGGCCGCCACCCTCCTTGGCGCCTTTACCATGCAGGGCCTGGTGGTGGGACCCAAGCTCTTCGAAAACGATGGTCCTGTGGTTTACGCCATTCTGATCGGCTGCCTGATCGCCCAGGCGTTCATGTTCATTCAGGGCAAGTATCTGCTGAAAGTATTTGTTAAGATCACGCACATCCCCCAGGATCTGCTGACCGCACTGATCGTGGTGGTATGCTGCACCGGCGCTTTCTGTATTTCCTCCTCCATTATGGATGTGTATGTGCTGCTGGTCTTCGGTATCATTGCCTACTTCATGCAGAAGGTCGATCTTCCCCCCGTCCCCATTGTTCTCGGCATGGTGCTGGGCCCCATCGCAGAGTCCAACCTCCGCAACGCCCTGATCATGAGCGATGGCAGCTGGTTTATCTTCCTTCAGCGTCCCATCTGTCTGTTCTTCCTGGTGCTCACCTTCTTCCTGGTCTATCTTCTGAAGCGCGGCAGCATAAAGGAAAAGAAAGCTGCCCAGGCGCTGCAGGCCCGCATGGCGGAAGACATGAAGCAGGACTAAATTAGACGCAAACGGAAAGGAACTAGACGCAATGCCCTATCAACATCTCTGGACCGATCTTCACAGCAATATTCATCACAACCAAATGGATCAACTGGACCGCTGGTGCGAACACGCCCGGGAGGTTCTGGACTTCTGGCCCATCGCCTACTATCCCATGTATATGCGCCGCAATGAGGCCGGCGCGCCCCTGGAAGATCTCTACCCCGAGGAGAAGATCCAGGCCGACTGGGAGCAGGTGCGCCAGGCCGTCAAGCGCATCAACGCCGAAGGCTGGCCTATGTTCATGGGCTATGAGTGGCAGGGCTGCGGCCATGACGGCGACCACAACGTATTCTTCCTGGACAACGAGCAGCCCATGCTCCACCCCATGGAGTACCGAGAGCTCCGGGATGCGTACAGCAATACCGAGGCTATCGCCATTCCTCACCATGTAGCCTATCAGCTTGGCAGCCGCGGTAAGAACTGGGCCACCCACGATGAGCGTTTCTCTCCCTTTGCTGAGATCTACTCCAGCCACGGCTGCAGCGAAAACGACACCGGCCCCTGGGACATGGAGCGCCACCTCCACATGGGCCCCCGTACCGGCGAGACCTGTTATGAGCGGGGCCTGGAGCGGGGCCTGAAGGTAGGCTGTATCGCCAGCGGCGATAACCACAACGTCCCCGCGGCCTGTGACCACGGCATTATGTGCGTCCTGGCCGAGGGTACCAGCAAGGAGCAGATCTGGGAGGGCCTGCGGGCCGGCCGTGTGTACGGTGTCAGCCGTACCCGTATGAAGATCGATTATACCATCGGCGGCGTGCCCATGGGCGGCACCGTGGCCCCCGGCGAGCATGAGCTGAACGTGCAGATCGAGGCCGCCGACGCCATTGACCGGGTGGAGCTGCTTTGCGACAATATCGTGGATGAAATGGTGGTTCACTCCGGTACCTGGGAGCGGCAGCCTCTGCCCCAGGATCAGCCCTTCCGCATCAAGTTCGCCGTGGAGTTCGGCTGGGGCCCCAACCCCCGGTTCTTCAAAGAGCAGATTGAGAAGCACTGGCACGGCCGGCTGGACGTTCCCGGTAAGCTGATCAGCATCGAAAAGTGCTGGAACAGCTTTGGTCAGCGGCTGTATAACGTGACCGAGGACTCCTGTGAGTTTGACATGACGACTTATATGTCCACCGATACCGGACATTGGATGGGACCCAGCACGGTCAAGAAGGAAGGCTTTGTCTTTGAAGCTGAGGTCAAGCTGGATGATGTGATCCGGCTGACGGTGGACGGCACTCTGTATGAGATGCCTGTCCGCGAGATACTCCACACCGGAAAAATCTATGCCCAGTATCAGGAGAGTGAGGCTCTTTGCCGCGCCACCTTCGGCGATATTGAGCATTACCGGGATGATCTGGTCTGGCACAGCGCCCACAAGATCCGCATTCGTCAGGCTGTGCCCCAGGCCGCCTATACCATGCAGATCAAGCGCAGCGTCTCCCTGAACCACGGCAGCCAATACCGCCTGCGCGTCTGGCTGCGCAATGGGGACACCGCTTGGGTCAGCCCCATTTTCTGCCGGGAGAATTAAATAACCTCTTTCGCAGCCGCCCCACTCCTCTGACCGGACGGAGTGGGGCGCTTTTTGTTGCCTTTTTCAGCCATCATATCTGTCCAAAGAAAGGAAGATCCACATGGATTACTATCACATTTCCGCCCAGGACCTGGGCAAAGACGCCAAGATTCCCGTTGTGAAGCTGGGGGACTCCGGCGAGGTGTTCTATGAGATCGCCATGGAGATGATCAACACCATCAAGGCCCATAATGAGAAGAACGAGAAGACCGTCATTATCTGCCCCGTGGGTCCTGTGGGCCAGTACCCCATCTTTGTCCGCCTGGTGAACCGGGACCGGATCAGCCTGAAGAACTGCTGGTTCATCAACATGGACGAGTATCTCAATGACGACGATACCTACATCGAGAAGGAGAGCCCCCTGTCCTTCCGGGGGTTCATGGAGCGCACCGTGTACAGCCAGATCGACGAGGAGCTGCTTATGCCCGCCGAGCAGCGGGTGTTCCCCAACCCCGCCGACCCCGGCTATGTGGACCGCCTGATCGAGGAGCTGGGGGGCGTGGACATCGCCTTCGGCGGCATCGGCATCAACGGCCATCTGGCCTTCAACGAGTCCCGTGAGGACATGACCGCCGAGGAGTTTGCCGCTCAGGGCACCCGTGCCCTCACCCTCAATCCCGAGACCCGCACCGCCAACGCCATCGGCGACCGCTGCGGCGCCATCGACGCCATGCCCCACCGTGCCGTGACCATCGGCATCAAGCAGATCCTGGGCGCCCGCAAGGTCCGTCTGGGCGTGTTCCGTGAGTGGCACCGCTCCGTGGTCCGTCAGGCCGCTTACGGCGAGGTGACCGCTCACTTCCCCGCCAGCCTGCTGCAGAACCATCCCGACGCCATCATCTTCACCAACTCCCTGGCCGCCGGCCAGCCCTTCTGAGTTCAACAACAGAAAAAGCCGCAATTATTAAGGAGGAACTTATTATGCCTTTGGTACCCCTGAGACCTTTGATGGAAGCCGCTGAGAAGCACAACTACGCTCAGGGCGCTTTTAACGTGAACGCCGTGGCCCAGGCCAAGGCCGTGATCGAGATGCACGAGACCTTCCGCTCCCCCGCCATCCTGCAGGGCGCCGACCTGGCCAACGCCTTCATGGGCGGTCGTGTGGACTTTGCCAACGGCACTCTGGAGGACAAGAAGAAGGGCGCCCGCAACATCGCCAACGCCGTGAAGAAGTACGGCGAGAACTCCCCCATCCCCGTGGTGCTCCACCTGGACCACGGCAAGGACTTCGATTCCTGCGTGGCCGCCATTGAGGGCGGTTATACCTCCGTCATGATCGACGGCTCCTCTCTGCCCCTGGAGCAGAACATCGAGCTGACCCGCGAGGTGGTCAAGTATGCCCACGCCCGCGGCGTGTCCGTTGAGGGCGAGCTGGGCGTGCTGGGCGGCCAGGAGGACCACGTGTTCGCCGCCACCTCCACCTACACCAACCCCCTGGACGCCGTGGAGTTCATCCAGAAGACCGGCGTGGACGCCCTGGCCATCTCCTACGGCACCCAGCACGGCGCCAACAAGGGTAAGGACGCCAAGCTCCGCAAGGAGATCCCCATCGCCATCAAGGAGTGCATCAACCGCCTGGGCATCTTCTGCGCCCTGGTGTCCCACGGCTCCTCCACCGTGCCCCAGTACATCGTCAAGGAGATCAACGACCTGGGCGGCGATATCCAGAACGCCTACGGCATCCAGGTGGAGCGCCTGATGGAGGCCATTCCCTGCGGCATCCGCAAGATCAACGTGGACACCGACATCCGTCTGGCCGTCACCCGCAACATGAAGGAGCTCTTCGCTCAGAAGCCTGAGCTGCAGAACAGCCCCTCCATCGGCGGCGTGTACGCCCTGCTGGAGGAGAAGAAGGCTGCCTTCGATCCCCGCGTGTTCTTCCCCCCCATCATGGACACCGTCCTCACCGGCAATGTGCCCGACGAGGACGTGGCCCTGCTGATGAGCCGGGTGGAGGCCGGCGTGAAGGAGGCCGTGGGCTCCCTGATCGTCAACTTCGGCTCCTACGGCAAGGCTCCTCTGGTGGAGCAGAAGTCCCTGGAGGACATGATCGACTTCTACAAGAAGTAAGGAGTGGGCGGAATGAAGCATCTGTATTTGAATCTGAAGCGGTTCGATGTGCCGGTGGAATTCGGCGGCGTCAACCGCATCGCCCCCGTGGCTGACTGGGGCAAGTACATCGTGGAGCACACCCAGGAGGGCCTGAAGCACTACGATCCCACCGAGGTGGAGTTCGTCCAGTACTTCCCCGAAGCCCATATCCTGGGCGCTGTGGCTGCCCAGTGTGAGAACAGCCCCGTGCAGGTGGGCTCCCAGAGCGTCTACCGCATGAACACCGCTGTGGGCGGCAACTTTGGCGCCTTCACCACCAACCGTCCCGCTTCCATCGTGAAGGCCATGGGGTGCACCTCCACCATCATCGGCCACTGCGAGGAGCGCAACGATAAGATGGGCGTGCTGGCTGAGGCCGGCGTCACCGATACCGCCGCCGTCAACCGCCTGCTCAACCAGGAGATCAAGCTGGCCATCGAGCAGGGCCTGACCGTGCTCTACTGCATCGGCGAGAAGAGCGAGGAGCAGGAGCAGTGGCAGCAGGTGCTGGGCGACCAGCTGAAGATCGGCCTGGACGGCGTGGACACCTCCAAGGTGGTCATCGCCTACGAGCCCATCTGGTCCATCGGCCCCGGCAAGACCCCCGCCGATAAGCCCTACATCACCAAGATCGCCAAGTTTGTCAAGGAAGTGACCGGCGGTCTGGACGTGGTGTACGGCGGCGGCCTGAAGGTGGACAACGCCGAGATGCTGGCCTCCATCGACGAGATCGACGGCGGCCTCATCGCCCTGACCCGGTTCCAGGGTGAGATCGGCTTCTACCCCGACGAGTATCTGGAGATCATCAAGACCTATCTTGGTAAGTAAGGAGAACACACATGAAGCTTGATTTTGAATACGGCCACGGCCTGATGAGCGCCAACCTGCCCGACAACACCGACGTGTTCATCCCCGGCACCACCGTGCCCGATCCTCAGTGTCTGCCCCAGGACTGGGACAGCCTGTACAACGCCACCCTGGAGTCCATCCGCAACCCCATGGGTATGCCCGCACTGAAGGAGCTGGCCGGCCCCGGCAAGACCGTGGTCTTCGTCATCCCCGACATCGTAAAGGGCGGCTGCCAGCCCACCTCCCACCGGAAGGTGTCCATCCGGGCCTGCCTGGATGAGCTGTACGCCGCCGGCGTGGAGAAGAAGGACATCCTGTTCATGTTCTCCAACGGTCTGCATCCCCGTGCCACCGTGTCCGAGATGAAGCAGATCCTGGGCGAGGAGCTGTTCAACGAGTTCTACTGGACCAACCAGA
>NZ_JBBHLB010000011.1:0-104683 GCF_037572415.1 Flavonifractor porci | reverse complement strand
GTAAACTCGTTCTCCCTGGCATACAGGTAACCGATCACCGCCTGCTCCCCGAAGGGGATGCGGCGGGCCTGGGCCAGGTAGCCCATCACCGCGTTGTCGCACAGGCGCTCAAAGGCGGTCAGCTCCCCGCTGCCGGGGGCGGTGAGGGCGGCGCCTGCGGCGGCCGCCTCGCTGAGGGGGCCCGCCCGGAACAGGGCGGCCAGGTCACTGCCCTTACCGGAAGTGAGAGTGTGTACCTCCACGTTGCCGCCGGGCAGCAGCACCTGATTGAGGAAATCGTTGCCCTTGCCCATGCGGGCACACCGGACGGCGGAGCGCAGGTTGGTGGAATCAATGAGCAGGCGGACATACCCCTCCAGGAAGGGACTGCCCACGGCCCTGGCGGCCTGGCTCATCTCGGCGAAGTAGGCCCGGTCCAGCACGAAGTCGGCCAGCTGGGGATCGTTGCCGCCGCTCAGCAGCTCCCGGGCCTGGACAATGGCCTGCCGGAAGGGATCGGTGAAGTCCCGCAGGTTGTCCCGCTGCCAGGCCTCCTTGATCTGCCCGGCGGTCCAGCGGCCGCCCTCCATCAGCAGCCGGTCGGGATCGGCCCCTACGGCAGCGGCCTTGATGAGGGTCTTGGCGTTGTGGTAGTCGTATTTCATCTGGAACACGTCCACCAGCCGCTTGTCGGGCACCGCGCCCTTCAGTTCCTTGTACAGAGCAGCCCGGGCGGCGGAGAGCAGTTCGTCCAGAGCGGCATGGGTGAGGGCGGTCAACTCCCCGTAGCCGCACTCGGTGAGGACCTTGGCGGCCTCGTCGTCGGTGCGGGCGTCCAGCATCCGCTCCATCCGCTCCCGGGTGAGGAGACGGTTCTCCATGGCCCGGATACGGGCGGATATGGTCAGATAGTCGGTATCTTTGATTTTAGCCAAAATGTTGCCTCCTTACTTGCAAGGAGCGCATCAGTCGAAGAGCACCTTGGCCACCTCGCGGTCCATTTCGCCCCGCTGGAGGCGCACCAGCGTCTCAAAGGTGCAGTTGACCTCCACGTCCCCGTCGCTGAGGATGAGGCCCCCCTGAATGGGGCGGGACTGCTCGGACATGGTCAGCCGTCCGTCGCCCAGCTTCTCGTTGGCCTGGGTGACCACGGCCTTGCCGTAACGGGCGCGGTCCTTCTGGGAGAAGATGACCGCCTCCCGGCCGGTGGAGGAGGCGCGTACCGCCAGGTCGGCCAGCAGCTTCACATACTCCTTGTCGGGCAGGTTCACCAGCTTCTCCAGCGCCAGGTCATAGGCCTTGGAGAGCATTTCCTGCTTGGCGGCCAGCTCCAGCTTGCGGGCGTCCAGTTGGGCCACGCTGGCCAGCCGCTCCACCCGCTCATCGGCGTTGCGGCGGCCCCGGGACAGGATCTCCTCGCTCTCCCGCCGGGCCTGAGCCTCATACCGGGCCGTGATCTCGTCGGCCTGACGGCGGGCCTCGGCGTTGATGTCGTCGATCTCCCGTCCGGCGTCAGCCGCGATGCGTCCGGTGATTTTTTCAATTCCGTCCATAGTCTACCTCTGGCTCAGAAGCCGAACATGATCATCAGGAAGGAGATGAGCAGAGACAGGATGGCGTAGAACTCCACGATGATACAGAGCACCATGCCCTTGGACCAGTCGTTGGGGTTCTTGGCCACGATGCCCACGGAGGCGGCGGCCACCCGGCCCTGAGCGATGCCGGAGAGCAGACCGCCGAGGGCCATGGGGATGCAGGCGGCCAAGACGATGAGGCCCTGAGCGATGGTCAGCTCGCCCACGGTACCGTCAAACAGCCCCATCTTCATCAGGGCCAGGAAGCCAATGACCAGGCCGTACAGGCCCTGGGTGCCGGGGATCACCTGCAGGATCATACACTTGGAGAACTGAGAGGGGTCCTCGGCCAGCAGGCCGGCGCCCGCCTCACCGGCCAGGCCGGTACCCTTGGCGGAACCAACGCAGGCCAGGCCCGCGGCAAGAGCGGCGCCCAGGAAACCAAAGAACGCGCCAGCGTATTGGGTCAGAAATTCACCGAATGTCATGTTACTCTTCCTCCTTAATGTCGACATACTTTGTCGCAATGTTCAGGGGCCGCCAGGGGCGTCCGCCCTCTTCATAGAACTGCTTGAAAAATTCCAGGTATTGCAGACGGGACGTGTGGACGTAGGTGCCGATCACGTTCAGGCCGATGTTGAAGGCGTGACCGATGATGAAGATGATAAAGAAGATGGGGATGCCGATGGCCGGGGGCAGTCCGCCGCCGGGCATGGCGCCCAGGATGTTGAACACCTGGCCGATGACCGAACCGGCCAGCATCATCACCATCAGACGGGAGTAGGAGAGGATGTCTCCGAAGTAGCCCGTCACGCCGTTGTACACCGCGCCGATGATGGCGGTCACCTTGCCGAAGCCCTTGGCGTTTCTGGCCTGGCCCAGCAGCATCAGGCAGCCGATGATGAGCACCACCGGGTAGCCCGCCACATTGCCCACATTCAGCGCGAACAGGGCGATACCCACAAAGATGACCCACCAGGTACCGATATCCAGGATGGCGTCCACCACCTGGCCCCGGCGGCACAGCATCCAGAATTTCACCGCCATGCCCACCAGGATCTGCACAAAGCCCACGGCCAGCGCAAAGACCAGCACGGTCATGGGGTCGCCCATGACGTTGAGCAGGGGGCCGGGCACGCCCGTCGCCCCCTCGGGCACCGACAGGAAGGGGATCACCGGCTGGGACAGGCCCAGCATGTTGGTGAACTGATACAGGAAGTCGGAGAAGAAGCCGCCGGTAAAGAAGCCGATGACAGCAGAGGAAATGCCGCACATGATCATCAGCCGGATCAGCTGTCCGAAGCCCCCCTTGGGGTGGACCTTGTGGTTGATGAAGGCGCAGGCCCCCGCCAGGATCAGGCCGTAGCCCAGATCAGCGAACATAAACCCGAAGAAGAAGATATAGAAGGGGGCCATCAGCCCGTTGGGGTCCACGCCGTCATAGGCGGGCAGGGAATACATCTCGGTAATGGTGGTCAGCGGCTCGGTAAAGCGGTTGTTCTTCAGCTTCACCGGCACCACCGGATAGTCCTCGGCTGCCGGGTCCTGGGTCTCCCAGCAGCAGGTGTACTGCCCCAACCGCTCCAGCAGCTTTTTCTCGTCGGGGACAGGCACCCAGCCCTCCAGGAAGAAGGCGGAACTGCTGTCCAGCAGACGGCAGCGGGCCTCCTCCCGGGCGATCTCCTGATCGGCCCTGTCCAGGCACCGCTCCAGAGCGCCCTTTTTGGAGGCGTATTCCCCCACCTGGTCGATGGTGGACTCCAGCGCACGGGCGGCGTCGGCCAGCTTTTCGTCCAGCCGCTTGTCGTTCTCCGCCGCCGTCCCCGTCCAGCCCCGCAGGGCCGCCCGGGAGAAGCCGTACTCCTTGAGCACCGCCTGGCAGTCCTCCTCCACGCTGCGGTGGCAGAGGAACACCAGATATTTCAGTTCGTTGTCCGCCCCCGCCCGCATGAGCTCATACAGGTCGGTGACCGCCCCCAGGGCCCCATCCATGGCGTCCAGATCGGTGGACGCGGCCACGGTGCCGAAGGACACCGCCACCTCCGGGGTAGAGGCCGTCTCCAGGGGGATATCCAGCGCCAGCCAGGGAGCCAGCGCCAGCTTTTGAGTCCGCAGTTTGTTCTGCTCGGCGTACAGAGCCGAGATCTTCCGCTCCAGGGCCACCAGCTGCCCGGCATCCGCCAGGCCGGTCCGGTAGGCCGCGTCGTCGAAGAGTTCTCCCTCTGTGATCACCGGTCTGGGGGTGAGGAGCCCGCCCTTCTGTTTGGGTCCGTACTTCTTCAGGGCTTTCAGGGCATTCTCCACGCTGGAACGGGCATCCCTGGCCTCGTTCAGCGCCCCGGTGTCCGGCCGCGTCAGACTGGCCCAGTCGGGGTCATCCTTGCGGTCCCCCGGCTCGTCGATCTCCACACAGCCCAAATGCTGAAGCAGCCGCAGCATGGACTCCCGCTCGGATTGCATTCCGATGAGCCGCAGCCGCTTCATTTTCACAATGGACATCAGTTCTTCACTACCCTTCTCACGATGCTCTCAGCGGCGTCGGCCAGACGGCCCTCCGCCTTGGAGCGCAGGGCGTCGCAGGCCTTCTGCGTCTGGGCGTTTACCTCGGCCGCGTGTTTGGCCGCCGTTTCCTCCGCCGAGCGCATAAATTCACGGACCTGGGCCTCGGCCTGAGCCCGGGCCTCCGCCAGCCGGGCCTTGCCGGCCCGCTCGGCCTCCGCCACGGTGCGCTTGGCCTCCGCCTGAGCTTCCGCCTTGCGCTGCTTGTTGGCCTGTTCCGCCTCAGTCACCTGCTTGATCGCTTCCAGAGACATACATTCACCGCCTTTCCCCATCTCTTGTCCCTCTGGACAATTTATCCGATGTTACTAGTCATGATACTTCAAACTGACCAAGATTGCAAGTTTAAAATTATCAGTTCAATTTTTGGCCTTTCTTTTTTTCAGCTTTTTTTGCATAGTTTTTATCCCTTTATTCCCGCCGTCTTTATCAATTATGCCTGATTTTCCTCCGTTTTTTCCCTCATTTATTTTTGTGAATAATTTAACACAAAAATTTTTTTGTACATATTTTTTCTTTCAGGCTTTTAGCCGCTCCCCATAACTGGGCAAAAAAACGGCGCTGCCGCAATCATGCGGCAGCGCCGTTCAGAAATTGATCCCATCAGTCGTCGCTGAGGTAATAGGGCTTCATCAGGCTGGGCTGCTCGGTGGAGTCCTTCTGGCCGTTGGTCCGCAGCACGATCTCCGGCGGACGGCCTGCGCGGCCTCTGCCGCCGTGCTTTTTCCGTCCGCTCTTGGGCGCGGGGGCGGAGGCGGAGGACTGGGCTGCGGCCTGCTTCTTACCCTGGGCCTTGGGCTGCTTCTGGGGAGCCTTCTCCTGAGGGGTCTGCTTCTCCCTGGGCTGCTTTTCCTTGGGCCGCTTCTCCTTCCGGTTCTCCTTTTTCTCAGGCCGGGGCGCGGGCTTCCGGGGTGCCAGCAGCCGGGCGGTGGCATCCATAATGATGTCGCTGGCCAGGGGGTCGGGCCGGCGGAAATCGGCAAAGGCCGGCTCGGGGGCGGCGGGGCGGGCGGGCGCGGTGGCCACCAGGGCCTCCTCCAGGGTCGCGCTGTTGCGCACCCCCCGCTTGGACTTCTTCTTTTTCTCCGGCTGGGCGGGGGCGGGCTGTTCCGCCGCCTCAGCCGCCTTCTGGGCAGCCTTGGCCTTGCGCTCGGCAGCGGCGGCCTTGTTGGCGGCGTCCCGCTGGCGGCGCTTCTCCTTGGCGGCGGCCCGGGCCTCGGCGTCCTCCGGGTTGATGATCCGGCCCTTTTTATCCTTGGGCAGGGGTTCAAAGACCTCCATGGGCCAGGGGTGGCCCTCCACCACCGGGATGGCACGGCCCAGCAGCTTCTGGATGCTCTTGAGCTCCTCCTTCTCATTGATGTCGCAGAAGGAGATGGCGGTACCGCCCCGGCCCGCCCGGCCGGTACGGCCGATGCGGTGGACGTAGGTCTCAGGCACGTCGGGCAGGTTGTAGTTGAACACATGGGACAGCTCATCAATGTCCAGACCCCGGGCGGCAATGTCGGTGGCCACCAGGGCGCGGACCTGTCCGCTCTTGAAGTCGGCCAGGGCCTGCTGCCGGGCGGTCTGGCTCTTGTTGCCGTGGATGGCGGCGGCGGCGATGCCCGCCTTCACCAGATCCCCGGCCACCTTGTTGGCGCCGTGCTTGGTGCGGGTGAACACCAGGGCGTTCTTCACGTCGGGCTCCAGGATCAGGGAAGCCAGCAGCTTGGTCTTGTTGCCCCGGTCCACATAGTAGAGCTTCTGGTCGATGACCTCCACCGGGGAGGACACCGGGTTCACCGCCACCTTTACCGGGTTTACCAGCAGGGAATCCACCAGTCCCTGGACCTCCGGGGGCATGGTAGCAGAAAAGAAGAGGGTCTGCTTCTTCTTGGGCAGCCAGCCCAGGATGCGGCGGACATCGTGGATAAAGCCCATGTCCAGCATCCGGTCGGCCTCGTCCAGTACAAAGACCTCCAGCCTGGACAGGTCCACGAATTTCTGGTTGTACAGGTCGCCCAAGCGGCCGGGGGTAGCCACCAGGATGTCCACGCCCTTTTTCAGCTGCTCCACCTGGGGGTTCTGGCCCACGCCGCCGAAGATGACGGCGGAGCGGAGGGGCAGGTGGCGGCTGTAGGCCACGATATTCTCCTGAATCTGGAGGGCCAGCTCCCGGGTGGGGGTAAGGACGAGGGCCCGGATACCCTTGCCCCTGGTTCCGCTCAGCCGCTGGAGGATGGGTGCGGCAAAGGCGCAGGTCTTGCCGGTGCCGGTCTGGGCGCAGCCCAGCACATCTCTGCCCGCCAAAGCGGGGGGGATGGCCTTTTCCTGAATGGGGGAGGGGCGTTCATACCCCTGTTCGGCCAGCGCCTTCAGGATGGGCGCTTTCAGGCCGAGGTCCTGGAATGTCATGCGGTTCGTTCCTTTCCTCAGAAATGCCCCTTCCGCGCCGGGGGCACAAAAAATAAAACTGCCGCGCGGAGGCAGAAAAAACACGACGAAGCCCGCCGGCCAGCCGGCGGGCATTTCGTACATGATCGTTTACTGGAATATAGTATATCATTATTTCAAAAAAATACAAGGGGCGGTCAGCCCAGCCGGGCCACCACTGCCGCCACCGTCTGCTCCAGGGTATTTCCCCCCGTCACATCCACCGTCAGGTCGGCGTATTTGCGGTACAGAGGCTCCCGGGCGGCGTACACGTCGGCCAGCGTCTGGCCGGGGGACATGGCAATGCCCCGGGTGGTAATGTTGCGGATGCGCCGCTCCAGCTCCTCCAGAGGCACATGGAGATACACCACCAGCCCCAGCTCCTTGAGATGGCGGGCGGCCTCCTCCCGGCAAATTGCGCTGCCGCCGGGGGCGATGACGGTGCGGGTACAGTCCAGATCCCGGATGACGCCCTCCTCCACGTCCAGGAAGGCCTCCACGCCCCGCTGGTCCAGGATGTCCTGGAGCAGGGCGCCCTCCCGCTGCTGGATGAGCAGATCGGCGTCCACAAAGCGATAGCCCAGCGTCTTGGCCAGCAGCACCCCCACGGTGCTCTTGCCCGAGCCGGGCATTCCGATCAAGGTAACGTTTTGATACTCCACAGCGGGGTCATCCTTTCCCATGTCATGATCTTTGCCAGTATATCAAATCTTTTCCCCGGTTGCAAGGAAAATAGCCCCTTTTTCTGAACCCTGCGGTTTCACATTTTCTCTCAAAAAAGTGCTTGCAAAAATCGAACGTATGTTGTATACTGAGTGCGAACAAAAGTTCTAATGCTGTGTGGGGAACTTTTTGCCGCTCTGCGCCGTCAGAAAAGTACAAGGGTCCTTGCAAAGTACGTTTTATAGGACACCTTATCCCGTATACTGGGATCAAACGCCGGAACAACAGGAGGGAAACGGTATGGAGACCATTTATCTGAATCTGGACGCCAGACGGATCACAGGATACGCAAGTGAGTCGGACCAAAAGGCCTGCGTGGGTCAGGAGACGGTGTGCTATACCGTACTGCCCCGGCGGAAGTCCGCCTGCCTGGAGGGAAAGGTGCTGGACTTTGAGGCCTGCCGCCGGGCCCTGGAAGGGGAGCCTGCGGTGGAAGAGGTCCCGGAGGAACTCTCCGCGCCGGAGGAGCCCACCCGGCCCCGCCGCGGGCTGGACCTGGCCCTGGCCGCCGATCTCATCGCGTCGGCGGGGATGCTCACCGCCGTGGCGGCGGTGGCGGCCCGGTTCTTCCTGGGGTAATCGAAAACAGAACGCAGGACATCCAAAGGATGTCCTGCGTTTTTGTTCTTATGAAATCCAGAAACCGGCCCTTCGGGCCGGCGGCGCTTTTGCCCTGAGCATTTTAATTTCCCAGGAATGAAAAAAGAAACAGCACTCCGAATGGAGTGCTGTTTCTTTTTTCTGGAGCAGGTGACGAGGCTCGAACTCGCTACCTCCACCTTGGCAAGGTGGCGCTCTACCAGATGAGCTACACCTGCAAGCGACGGATGTTATTATAGCAATCCGTGCCGCCAATGTCAAGGGAATTTTTCAATTTTTTATTTTTTCTTTTCAGGCCTCCTGGTCCTGCCATTGATAGCCCATTTCAGCCATTTGGGCCGCCGTCCAGGTCTGGCTGGTACTGCGGCTCAGATCCACCCACACGGTCTGGCCGTTGCGGCTCACCTGATTGAAAAAGTGGGGCTTTCCCTGCAGGGTACCCTCTACGATCTGTCCCTTCAGGCCCAGGCCGTCGCACAGCAGCTGGAAGGCCAGGGCCAGGCCCTCATCATTGGCGCCCTTCCCCACCAGCGCGTCCCAGGCGGTGGCACCGCCGGTTTTCAGGTCCACCTGCACCACGTTGGGCAGCGTCCCCATCAGCAGGTCCAGCCGCCGGCTGGCGATCTGGTGCTGGATGGGGGTGAGGATGGCCGCCGACTTCTCCTGAAGCTGCTGGCGCTTCTGCTGGAGGGCCGTGGGCTCCTCCGGGTAGTCCAGCAGGATCTCCACGATGCGCTGGGTGCCGGTGTCGGTTTTGGGATAGAGCTCCACCGAGCACTCCGGCATCCCCAGAGCGGTCTCAGGGGTGTCATAGTAAGCCTGGCGCACCTGTTCCTCCACCGCGGCGGCATCCCCGGTAAAGTAGCCCACCCGCAGAGCCAGTTCGGTCTTGAAAGCCGACAGGGCCTGGACCGCCTCCTCCCGAATGGCGCTGGTGCCGGTGATGTTCACCAGGCTGCTCACCTGCTCGGGGGAGCGGCGGTAGGAGATGGTGATGGTGGCCTCATAGGTGGTGATGATGGTGGTATAGTCGTTCTTGATGAAGTCCACCGCATAGGCCCCCAGGGGGTCGTCCTTGGCCACCTCCAGGCAGGCCCGGTTCAGGTCGTCCTCCACGTCGCCGTTATAGTCGGTGATCTGGATGACGCCCTCCTCCACCCCCTGGGAGACAAAGAACAGCACGCCGTTGACCAGCTCAGAGTAGGTGCTGGCCTTGATGGTGGACTCATTTTCGCCCAGTGCGGGATGCTCCGCGTGGGGCTCCACCACCGTATAGGCCTGCCCCGACAGGGAGCACCCGCCCAGCAGCAGAGCCAGACTCAGGGCCAGAGCCGGTATGTACTTTTTCACAGGCCCCGCCCCCTTTCCTCACTCAAAAGCCCAGGTCCTCGTCGATCAGTACCACCTCGGTACGTCCGATGCCGTTGGATGCCTGCCACAGCACCGTCATGCCCCGGCACAGCCGCTCGGGGCTGCTGCAGTCGTAGCACTTGTCCCCCTTGACGGCGCAGGGGGTCTTGCGCTGGAGGCGGATGGCGTTTTTAGGCGAGGCCACATTGCGGGCCCGCCACACCGCCCCGTCGTAGTTGGGAGCCAGCTTGTTGCGGCCCACCAACAGATAGAGCTCCTCATGGCCGAACACGGTAGAGGCAATGCGGTTGCCCACCCCGTCAATGTTCACCATCTCGCCGGTCTCCGCCAGAGCGTTCACCGAGCACAGGTAGACCTGGGTAAAGGCGGCATCCTCCTTGCGGTCCCCCTCCCAGTGGGAGACCACGGTGTTGTGGGCTTTGAGCCGGTCCAGAAGGCCCATCTCCCGGACGGTCACCGAACCGCCGATGCCGATGGTCCTGCCGTCCAGCTTACCGTCCAGATAGTCGGCGGCCTCCGCCGCCGTGGCAAAGCAGGACACGGTATAGCCCCGCTTCTCCAGGTTGGCCTTTACCTTGGTGAAATCCGTCATGGAAACCCTTCCTTTCTCTGCGGGAGTCAATTAAATATCATCCTTGCTGTAGGTGCGGAAGCCCTCGCCCAGCACATCGTGGGCGTCACACACAATGAGGAACGCCCGGGGATCGATCTCGTTGACCTTCTCCTTCAGGGGCACGATCTCCTTTTGCTTGAAGGCCACCATCAGCACCTTTTTTTCATTGCCGGAGTAGACTCCCTCGCCGTGGAGGAGGGTTGCTCCCCGGTCCATGGCAATGATGGCGTCGGCGATCTCCCGGTAGGAGTCGCTGATGATATAGGCCACCTTGGAGCTGTCCAGGCCGTACAGAACGGTGTCCATCACCTTGGTGGTGATATAGAGGGACACCACGCCGTACAGGGCGGTCTCCACCTTGTTAAAGGCCATGGCGGCCAGGGCAATGACGATGAAATCAGGGATCAGCACCAGAGTGCCCATGGGCAGCCAGGCAAACTTCAGCTTGAGCAGACGGGCAATGAGATCGGTGCCGCCGGTGGTAGCCCCCTTGGAAAACACCAGGCCAATGCCCGCCCCCAGCAAAACTCCGCCGAAGATGGAGGCCAGCATGGTATCCATGGGAGGGAAGCGGTAGATCATATCCAGCACGTCGATGGCAAAGGAGCTGAAGGTCATGGCGTACAGGGAGGACACCAGCAGGTGCCCCCCGATGTACTTCCACCCCAGGAAGAAGAGGGGTACGTTCATGACGAACACCATGGTGCCCACCGGCAGGACAGGGATAATGGCATTGAGCACCTGGCCCAGACCGGTGAGGCCACCCATGGCCACCAGGTTGGGGGCGTAGAAGATGTTAAAGGCCAGAGCGTACAGGATGGAGCCCAGTGTGATGATGGCATAGCTTTTTACATAATAACTCACAGTGTGTTTCAACGGGTATTCCTCATTTCTCTTCCAGAATCACAGCAGGCTGATCTGTTCCTCGCCCCGGTCCTCCTCCTTCAGCAGGGCGCCCGCCACCGGCAGGGACCGTGCCCGGTACCGGGCGGCGTTGACAATGGTGGTGTCCGTCAGCGGAACGGCCTTTTCCACCTTCCACTTGGGCTTGAGGGTCATGACGTTGACGCCCTGGGTGGAGCGGGTGGTCTTGGGTGTGAGTGCGGCGGTGTGGAACACCAGGCACCGGCCCTCGGTGGAGGTGACCGCCACCTCCAGGTCCTCCCTGATGTGGAGGGCAGCGGCCAGGGGAGACTTGTCGGAGTAGGCGCCGGTGAGCTTTCTCCGCTTGGTCTGCGTCTGGTAGGCGGCCACCTCTACCCGGGCCACCTTGCCGTTTTCAAAGAAGAAGAGCAGGTGTCCGGAGTAGTCGCTGGTGAGGCAGGCCCACACGAAGCTCTCCCCGGGGTCCATGCCCAGCTTGGTGGCCAAAAAGTCGCCCAGTACGCTGGCTTTGGCGTCGTCGAACTCGCTGAGGGGGGCCTTGTAGCACTGCTGCTTGTCGGTAAACACCAGCAGCATATCCCGGTTGTTCCCCTCCCAGTGCAGCCAGGGGCCGTCCCCCTCCTTGTACTTCTGCTCGCTGCTCATCCGCAGGGACTGGGGGGTGATCTTCTTGAAGTAGCCCTCCCTGGAGCAGAACACATGGACGGGATAGTCGGGGGTATCGTCCTCCTCCTCCACAGCGCCGGCGGCCTGATAGTCGTAGACGATCTCGGTGCGCCGGGGAGAGGCATACTTCTTTTTCACCGCCGCCAGCTCAGTGGTGATGATCTTCTTGATGCGGCCCGGGTTGTTGACGATGTCCTGGAGGTCGGCGATCTCCTCCTCCAGCCCGGCCACTTCTTCAATGCGCTTGAGGATATACTCCTTGTTGATGTTGCGCAGCTTGATGTCGGCCACGTATTCCGCCTGGACAGAGTCGATGCCGAAGCCGATCATCAGGTTGGGCACCACCTCGGCGTCCTCCTCGGTCTCCCGGATGATCTTGATGGCCCGGTCGATGTCCAGCAGGATCTTTTTCAGGCCCTTGAGCAGGTGGAGCTTCTCCTGCTTCTTCTTCATCACATAGTAGGTCCGGCGGCGCACGCCGTCCATCCGCCAGCCGGTCCACTCCTCCAGAATCTCGCCCACACCCATCACACGGGGCATCCCGGCAATGAGGATATTGAAGTTGCAGGAGCAGGCGTCCTGGAGGGTGGTGGACTTGAACAGCTTGGCCATCAGCTTGTCCGGGTCGGTGCCCCGCTTCAGGTCGATGGTGATTTTCAGGCCGTTCAGGTCGGTCTCGTCCCGCATATCGGCGATCTCTTTGATCTTGCCCGCCTTGATGAGCTCGGCCACCTTGTCCATGATGGCCTCCACCGTGGTGGTGTAGGGGATCTCATACACCTCAATGAGATTTTCACTCTTGAGGTAGCGCCACCGGGCCCGCACCTGGAAGGAGCCCCGGCCGGTGGCGTAGATCTGCTTTAAAGCGGCCTCATCGTACAAAAGCTCGCCGCCGGTGGGGAAATCGGGAGCTTTCAGATGCTCCATCAGGTTGACCTGTGGATTTTTCAAAAAGGCCGCCGCGGCGTCGCATACCTCCCCCAGGTTGAAGCCGCACAGGTTGGAGGCCATGCCCACGGCAATGCCCTGGTTGGCGCTCACCAGCACGTTGGGGAAGGTGGTGGGCAGCAGGGTGGGCTCCTTCATGGAGCCGTCGTAGTTGTCCACAAAGTCCACCGTATCCTGGTCGATGTCCCGGAAGAGCTCGGCGCAGATGGGGTCCAGCCGCACCTCGGTGTAACGGCTGGCCGCCCAGGCCATGTCCCGGGAGTACACCTTACCGAAGTTGCCCTTGGAGTCCACCAGGGGGTGGAGCAGGGCGCCGTAGCCCCGGGAGAGGCGCACCATGGTGTCGTAGATGGCAGCGTCGCCGTGGGGGTTGAGTTTCATGGTCTGGCCCACCACGTTGGCGCTCTTGGTGCGGCTGCCGCCCAGCAGGTGCATCTGGTACATGGTGTACAGCAGCTTGCGGTGGGAGGGCTTGAACCCGTCGATCTCCGGGATGGCCCGGGAGACGATAACGCTCATGGCGTAGGGCATATAGTTGAGCTCCAGCGTCTCGGTGATGGGCTGCTCCAGCACCTCGGGCCGCAGGCCCATAACGTTGGGGTTGTTGACCTTCTTCGCCCCCTCCTGGGGGTCCTTTTTCTTTGCCAATGGTATCAGTCCTTCTTGTCAGGTGGGGCCCGTCAGGCGGCGGGCGGGACAACGGCGTCCTCCGGCGGCAGCGTCTCGGGCCGCGCCGTGGTTTCCGTTATGGTGGAGGTGATGTTCACCACCAGTTTCATCTGATTTTTGATGTGATATTCCAGCTCCATGGTGCCCCGGCTGGCCGTTACAGTCCACTCCAGGGCAAGGCGGGTGGCGGGGGACCAGCTGCCCCCGTCCGGGGTCTGGACCCACAGAGCGCCCGAAACGGCGCCGCTGTCCTGAAAGGCGCACTCCAGCTTGAACTCCTCCGAGCCCATGTACCAGCCCATGGCGGCGGGGTCCATCTCCAGCACCCAGGCATTCCCCTGCCGGGTAAAGGCGTCGTCTCCCAGATAGATTGCCAGTTGATCCGCCCCGGCCAGGGCCTCCTCCCAGTAGAGGGCGGGGTCGTTGTACAGGCCGGTCTGTGCTGCATAGCTGTCAGCCAGCAGACTGCCCACGGTAATGCCGCCGGCCCGGAAGGTCAGAATCGTGTCTATCTCCTGGACCGACCCTTCGGGCAGGACGATCCAGCTGTTCTGTCCCAGGTCTGGCACGCCTGCGGCGGTGAGCAGCGCGGGCAGGAAGGAAGCGGTAAAGGCGGTGGAGCCGGTGGCGCTGTCGTACCGCAGCTCAATGTCTCCCCGTTCCAGCTCCTCCAGCGCTTCCACGATCTCCGGGTCCATTCCGTAGGTCGGGTCCATGGTACTCAGCATCTGGCTCAGCATCTGGGAGAGGTCATAGTTTACCCCAATTTGGGCGCCCTCCGGGCCGAACAGGCCGTCGGCGGTATAGGTGGCCTTGTAGGTCTGGTCGCCGTTGAGGCTGTCGAACAGGGTGAGGGTGATCTCCCCCTGTTCCCTGCTCTTCCAGCGTTCCCGCTGCCCGGCCTGGACATTCAGAATCTGGTTGAAGATGGTAAAGCGGCTGTCCACCGTCTCTGCCAGAGCGGCCGGGTCCATGAGCACGGCGGTCTCATAGACGGGGTCCCACCACACCAGGCAGCCCGCCGCCTCCGCTGTCTCCCGCAGAGGGACGTAGTCCCCCGTCAGGGTAAGGCCCAGAGTCTCTCCCAGCACATCGGCGGGCACATAGGTGACTCCCCGCTCGGCATAGGGCAGGGCGTCGCCCTCAAAGGCCAGATAAGCGCCGTTGACCATGATCCCCATCTGACCGGGGACCCAGCCCATGGACTGCTTCCAGCTGTCGGTGCTCTGCCACCCCTCCGAACCGTCGTAATAGAAGATATATTCCCAGGTCAGATAGGTCTCAAACTCCTGCCGGTCCAGCAGGTCGTAATCGTTCATAAACTCATCGGCCGTCTGGTAATAGGAATACTCCCGGGCAAAATACCCGTCCACGTCAAAGCCGTCCAGAACGAGGGGGTCCTCCGCCAGGGCCTGGTCGATCTCGTCCTGCATCTCCATGATATGGATCTGATGGTCCACAAAGTTCTGGAGCATATACGCCTCAAATTCCTGCCGGGTGGTCAGGCCGTAATCCTCCATAAAGGCCTCCACCGGCGGACGGTATTGGGTCCCATACATCCGCTGGAACCAGGCGTCGGCGTCGAACTGCTCCAGCACTCCGGGATGGGCGGCCTTGTATTCCTCCAGGAAGGCGGCCCTTTCCTCCTCATAGACGATCTGGAGGACCTGTTCCTCCAGCAGCATGGTGCGGACATACTCCTCCGACATCCCCCAGTCCTCCGCCATCTCCGCCACGCTTCCGTAGATCCAGATCTCCCGGACATAGGCGTCCAGACCGGCCTCCATCTGGGCGGTCTCCTCGGGATGGGCGGCCATCCAGGCGGCCGCCTTCTCATCCAGGGGGTATGCCTCCTCCGCCGGGGCGGCCAGGGCAGGCAGGGAAAGGGACAGGCTCAGCGCCAGCGTCAACAGGATCGTAAGCAGCTTCTTCATGGGAACCTCCTTTTCCTTTCACAGTGGTGGATGGTACCAAACGCCCCTGCGGGCGGCATGAGACGGAAAAAGGCGGGGGTCGCTCAGACACAGGTTCAGACGGGACACGGGGCGGCGCAGAGGCCGCCCCCGGCAGGGGAACCGCTGCACGGTGTGCAAGCGCTTCCAGGCCTGGATCACAGACTGCTCCGGCAGTCCGGACCGCCCCTGCTCAGTGGTTAGAATTATATCATTCCTTTCAAAAAAACGCAATTCATCGCCGTAAAGCGTCAAAACAAAGACCGGCGGCCCGCGCAACGCGCAGGCCGCCGGAAGGGTTTACTTCATGACGGGAATGGTGACGTAGGTGCCGGTGCGGTCCACCGTAAAGGCGGTGACAGTCTCGGGCCAGTAGGTAACCTCCGGGTCCACGGAGTAGAGCACCAGGGCCAGCTGGTGGCCGGCCTCCACGGTGTAGTCCATGGGCTGGAGCTCCAGCTGGAAGGTGTAGCACTCGCCGGGGGTCACTGTGTCCACATGGTAGATGGAGGTGCGGTTCTGGATATCCATCCAGCCCCGGGTGATGATCTTGTGGTCGGTCTGGGTCAGGGCGAACTGCTGCAGGTCCTTGGCCGTCAGGCCGCCGCCCTGCCACACCGCGCCGCTCTTCAGCGTCTCGGCTGCCACAGCCTCGCCGTACTGCTCCAGCATGACGGCCTTCATGCCGCCCTCGGGGGCCAGATCCACCAGCATGGCGCTGAGGATACCGGTGGGCTGGTCGGCGCTGGCCTTGATGGTGACGGTGGGGGTGCCGTTGATGTGCAGGTCCTCCTCCACGTCAAAGGCGAACACCAGGCTGGCGTCGGTGGTGCCGGAGATCACATCCTTCTCCCAGGCGTAGGCCATGTCGGTGCAGTACTCGATCCAGCCGTCGCCGGTGTCCGCCAGAGAGGTGTCAAAGCTGGTGGCGGACAGGTCGCTGGAAAAGGCCGCCTGGCCCTCCCCGGCGTCAAAGCGCACGGTGGTGTCGCTGCCCCAGCTGTCATAGCTGGCCCAGCTCAGGTCGGTGTTGCTCTGGATGCGGACGTTGGCCTCGTCCTCGGCGCCGTTGTCCACCCCGTACAGGTAGTGGGCATACCAGCGGCCCAGGATGCCGTTCAGGTCCAGGCCGTCGATCTGGTCGGGGGTCATGTGGGCGCCCTGGTGGAGGACCAGCTTGGCCTCCTGACCGGCAGACTGGAAGGCGTCGTACATCAGGTCAAACTGCTTGGGCCGCACGTTGAAGTCGTTGAGGCCGTGGATGATGAGGGCGGAGCAGTTCAGCTTCTCCGCGCCGTTGGTGTAGTTGCGCTCGTCCCAGAAGAAGTTGTAGTCGCCGGAGAGGGCGTCCTGATCCTGGATCATCTGGGCCTGATAGGCCTCATAGTCCCCCTGGATGGCGGCGTAATCCCCCTCATCCAGCTGGCGGGACATACAGTAGTCGGCCAGGATGTTGCAGTCGTCGCCGGGGTAGTACAGTCCGCCCGCCGCGGTGCCCTGGGAGCGGTAGTAGTCGTACCAGCTGGCGATGCCCGCCCGGGGCACGATGGTCTTAAGGCCCTCCACGCCGGTGGAGGCCACGGCGAAGGCGGTGGAACCGGCATAGGACTGGCCGCTCATGGCCACATTGCCGTTGGACCAGTCGGCCTTTACCTCAATGCCGGAGGTCTTGTCGGTGTAGGCCTTCACGCTCTCGTCGCCGGCCAGCCACTGCACCACCGCGGCAAAGGCGGCGGTCTCGTCGGCGCTGGCGCAGGTCTCAAAGCCGTCGGAGCCCAGGGTGCCCGGTCCGGCGCAGGACACATAGGCGTAGCCCCGCACCAGCCAGTAGTCATAGGAATCCACGTTCTCGGTGGTGGCCCACACATCGCCGCCGTCCCCGGCCTTGCCGGTGCCGGTCACGGTCTGCCGGGTCAGTTTGGCATCCTCGCTCTTACCGGCAGTCCAGTCCCAGTCCTCCTTGGTAGTGGTGGTGGACTGCTGGGCCTGGGTGAGCTTGGCGTCCACGATGTGGGCGTTCCAGGTGTCCAGGTCATAGGCGTCGGTGCAGCCGGCGGAGTAGGGCCGGGCCTCAAAAATGGTAGCGGCCTTCATGCCCTTGTCGGTGGCGGCGGGGCGCTGAATGAGCACCTTGACCAGGTCGGCCTTGCCGTCGCTGTCGGTGTCCACGGGGGTCTCCACATACACCACTTCCCGGATGATGGTGTCATAGGGGAAGATGGGCTGGGCCTCGCCGTTGACGAAAAGGGGCGCGGGAGTCTCGGCCTGGATGGTATCCCGGTACTGAGCGGCCAGCTCCGCCATCTCCTTCAGGGAGCTTTCGGTCAGTACGTCCCCTCCGGCCAGAGTCAGGCTGTGGGCCAGGGCGCTGTAATCGTTGGGCCAGGCGCCGATCTGCTGGTCGCTCAGGCCCGCCCAGCGCATCAGGGCGGTGGCCGCCTCCAGCGGGGTGGCGGTACGCTGGGGCTGGAAGGCTCCGCCGCCGCCCCCCTGCATCAGGCCCTTGTCCTGGAGCAGATTGGCGGCGCCCTGACAGGCCGCGTCATCCGCCACGTCGGTATAGACGCTGGGCTGGGCCTCGTAGGTCTCCAGCTCCTGGGTGTAGCCGCACAGCTCCACCAGCTGCTGTGCCAGCTCCCCCCGGGTCAGCCCCTGGTCAGCGGCCAAAGCGGGGGTGAGCAGGCTCCCGCAGAGCGCCAGGGTAAGACCACAAGAAAGCAATTTCCTCAAGATGATCCCTCCTGATCCAGATTTGTATTCTGTCGAATACGATGCAGATAGATTATACCAAGCGATGGTTATGTTTGCAAGAATATACAGGCCGGGATCTTTTCAGATCCCGGCCTGTATCCGTTACGAAATATCCGCCAGTTCCAGATATTTGTATCCATTTTCTGCAATGTGGTCTTTTCTTCCCTGGAGGTTGTCCCCCAGCAGCAGATCAAAGACCCGGGCGGTGTTTTCCACATCCTCGGGCATGACCTTGATGAGCCGCCGTGTGGCGGGATTCATGGTGGTGAGCCACATCATGTCCGGCTCGTTCTCGCCCAGACCCTTGGAGCGGTTGATGGAGCACTTTTTGCCCGCCAGCTCGCCGCTCACGATGTCGTTCTTCTCGGCGTCGGAGTAGGCGAACCAGGTCTTTTCCTTATAGTTGATCTCGTACAGGGGGGATTCCGCGATATACACATAGCCCCGCTGGATGAGGGTGGGGGTGAGGCGGTAGAGCATGGTCAAAATCAGGGTGCGGATCTGGAAGCCGTCCACGTCGGCATCGGTACAGATGACGATCTTATTCCACCGCAGGTTCATGAGGTCGAAGGCCGCCAGGTCCTTGGCGTGCTTGTCGTGGACCTCCACGCCGCAGCCCAGCACCTTCAGAAGGTCGGTGATGATCTCGCTCTTGAAGATCTTGGCGTAGTCGGCCTTCAGGCAGTTCAAAATCTTGCCCCGGACGGGCATGATACCCTGGAACTCCGCGTCCCGGCTCAGCTTGACGCTGCCCAGAGCGGAATCGCCCTCCACGATATACAGCTCCCGGCGGGTGGTATCCTTGGTGCGGCAGTCCACAAACTTCTGCACCCGGTTGGAGATATCCACATTGCCGGACAGCTTCTTCTTGATGTTCAGCCGGGTACGCTCGGCGTTCTCCCGGGAGCGCTTGTTGATGAGCACCTGCTCGCCGATCTTGGCGGCGTCGAAGGGGTTCTCGATGAAGTAGACCTCCAACTGGGCGCGCAAAAACTCGGTCATGGCCTCCTGAACAAACTTGTTGGTGATGGCCTTCTTGGTCTGGTTCTCGTAGGAGGTCTGGGTGGAGAAGTTGTTGCTCACCAGCACCAGGCAGTCCTCCACGTCGGCCCAGGTCAGCTTGCTCTCGTTCTTCTGGTACTTGCCCTGGGTCTTGAGCCAGGCGTCGATGCCGCCCACAAAGGCGGACTTCACCGCCTTCTCCGGGGAGCCGCCGTGCTCCAGCCAGGAGGAGTTGTGGTAATGCTCGATGACCTGCACCGTGTTGGAGAAGCAGAAGGACACGGACAGCTTCACCTTGTACTCGTCCTTGTCCGCCCGGTCCCGGCCCTTCCGCTCGGTCTGCCAGAATACCGGCTGAGTCAGGGGGTTGTCCCCCGCCAGCTCCTTCACATAGTCCTCGATGCCGTTTTCATACTTGAAGTCGGTGGTCTCAAACTTGCCCCCCACCTGGTTGCGGAACCGGAAGGTGATGCCGGCGTTGACCACCGCCTGCCGCTTGAGCACGTCCAGGTAGTACTCCACCGGAATGTCGATATCGGTGAATACGTCCAGATCGGGCAGCCAGCGGAACCTGGAGCCGGTCTTTTTGCCGCTGTAGGGCTCCTTTTTCAGGCCGCCCACGTTTTCACCCTTCTCAAAATGGAGGGTGTACTCGAAGCCGTCCCGGTGGATCACCGCGTCAAAGTACCGGCTGGCGTACTGGGTGGCGCAGGAGCCCAGGCCGTTGAGGCCCAGGGAGTACTCGTAGTTGTCGCCGGAGTTGTTGTTGTACTTGCCGCCGGCGTACAGCTCGCAGAACACCAGCTCCCAGTTGTACTTCTGCTCCTTCTCGTTCCAGTCCACCGGGCAGCCCCGGCCAAAGTCCTCCACCTCGATGGACTTGTCCTCATACCGGGTAAGGGTAATGAGATTGCCGTGGCCCTCTCTGGCCTCGTCGATGGCGTTGGACAGGATCTCAAACACCGCGTGCTCGCAGCCCTCCAGCCCGTCGGAGCCGAAGATGACGGCCGGGCGCTTGCGGACTCGATCCGCCCCCTTCAGGGAGGAAATGGAGTCATTGCCGTAACTTTTTGGGGAAGAACTTCTTGCCATGGGCCTCTCCTCATATCGTAAAACTGCCGGCCCTTCCGGGCCGGCGCCAAATGTGCGCATACAGCATTATATTACCCCATTCCCGCCCAAAGTGTCAAGAAAGGCCGGACCGCAGGTTCTGCGGTCCGGCCCTGTTGCTCATGCAGCCATATCCTCCAGTTCTGCCAGCGCCTCCCCCTGGGAGTCAGCGGAAAACCGGAAGCGTCCGGCGGCGTCGTATACCTCAATGTGTCCGTTTACATAGCGAAGTTCAAATTCCATGAGTCAGCGCTCCTTTCCTGTATCGTTGGGTACAGGATACCAGAGCAGCTGTCCAATAAAACGGACTATTCTTGCAGGTCAGCCTTAAATTGTTCCCACGCCTCCGGGTTTTGGACAAAATACCGGGGACATTCCTTGCCGGTGACGTCGTAGTGGCGGATGACCTGGTCGGTGTCCAGGTGGTACTCCTCCATGAGCCAGCGCACCAGCTTGATGAGGGAGTCATAGGTGGCCTGGGTGAAGGCCCCGGTGTCGTCGGGGTGGCAGCACTCGATGGAGATGGTGTCCACATTCCGGGGGCCGGTGCAGTAGGCGATCTCGTCCAGAGGGACGTTGCATAGGATCTCCCCGTCCAGACCGATGAGGAAGTGGCTGGAGGCGTAAGTCTCCCCGGTGGTAGCCAGGTTTCTAAAGTAGCTGTTGTTCTGCTCCGCCGTGGTGCCCGGATTGCCCACATAGTGGACCACCACGCCGTTGACCTCCTCCAGTGCCTCGCCGGGCCGGGAGTAGGGGTTGATGGGGAGCAGCTCCTCGGTGATCCAGTCGGGCAGGTTGCCCGAGGGCCGGGGGGCGGAGAATACCAGCCGCCAGACCAGGAAGGCCGCCCCAATCAGCACAAGGAGAGCGATGATGGGCAGCAGAGGGGAACGGCGGCGTTTTTTCACACGGGTGGGCATGGCTTGTCCCTCCTTTTTGAGGCTGAAACGCAGAAACACAGGCCCGCCGCCTGTTGCGGGCCTGTGTTTCCAAGATCTGAAAAAGAGAGGAAAGAGAGGAGTGGTGTGTCTCAACCACGGTTCTTATCCTAACCTCTCCCTGTGAACCCGTTTTGAACCGGATATGAACGTTTTGTAAAGGCTGATATTGGTTATTCCGCCAGAGTCTTGGACACGTCGGCCAGATAGTTCTGCTCCAGATCCTCGATCTTGCCGGCGTCGCAGGCGGCGGCCACAGCGGGGTCCATGGGCAGACGGGCCAGCACCTTCAGGCCCAGGCCGGCGGCCACCTGGTCGATGTGGCTCTCGCCGAAGATGGCGTGGCGCTTGCCGCAGTCGGGGCACTGGAAGTAGGAGTAGTTCTCCACCAGGCCCAGCACGGGAATGTGCATCATCTCGGCCATCTTTACGGCTTTGGTGACGATCATGCTCACCAGATCCTGGGGAGAGGTGACCACCACGATGCCGTCGATGGGCAGGGACTGGAACACGGTCAGGGGCACGTCACCGGTTCCGGGAGGCATATCCACAAACATATAGTCCACGTCCCCCCAGATCACGTCGGACCAGAACTGCTTGACGGTGCCGGCAATGACGGGGCCGCGCCAGATGACGGGGTCGGTCTCATGCTCGGTGAGCAGGTTGAGGCTCATAATGCCGATGCCGGTCTTGGTCTCGGCGGGGTAGATGCCCAGCTCACTGCCCTCGGCCCGGGTGTGGATGCCAAAGGCGGCGGGGATGGAGGGGCCGGTGATGTCGGCGTCCAGCACGGCCACCTTCTTGCCCATGCGGCGCATGGCTACCGCCAGGGAGGAGGTCACCAGGCTCTTGCCCACGCCCCCCTTGCCGCTGACCACGGCGATGACCTTGCCGATGTGGGACAGGCCGTTGGCGGGAACGTGGAGATCCTGGGGGGCGGTGCGCTCGCCGCAGCTCTCGCCGCAGGAGGAACAGTTGTGGGTACATTCAGACATGGTATTTTTCCTTCTTTCCTATGTTGTTACCGGATATTGGGATAGAAATAAGTCCGCAGGCGAATTCACTTCGCCGCAGGACACTGCTGCTTGCTCCGCCACTGGCGGGCAACCACCCGCGTGGGCGCGGGTGAGGGGGGTATCAGCCCCACTGTGCCGCTTACGGCGCGGCGGGGCTGTATCCAGGGGGGACAAAGTCCCCCCTGGACTTTTATTAGTAGTGATAGCTGCCGCCGCCGATGAACTCCCGGATGAGGGACTCGGGGGGGACCAGGGCCGGGTCCACCGGCTCAAAATACCGGAAGGCGTCCACCAGATCGTGGAACTCGTGATAGCGGGGGTTGTCGGCGGGGATCTGCTCCACCGCCTCTTTCAGCGCATGGGCGTAGTTGGCAAACACCGACACCTCGTAGGGCAGGGAGGAGTCGATGATGATATTGGCCCGGTTCTTGAAGGGGGAGATGTACTTCTTCTCGCCCCGGCGCACATTATACCACATCAAAAGCGTCTCTAAAAGGTCTGTGCCCCGGAAATTATAGTCACGGACGCCCCGGCGGGAAATGCGCATCCAGGTGCCCTTGAACCGCAGCTCCTCCCCCTCCAGCACGTTGGAGCGGGCGGAGATGTACAGGCCGGTGGCCTCGGGGTGGCGGCCGAAGATATCGTCGTTGAGGGCGTGGATACCCTCAAAGATGGCGATCTCGTTTTTGTCCAGCTTCAGGAAGGTGCCCCTGCTGTCGTTGCGCATCTGCCGGGCAAACTCGTACTTGGGCACCACCACCCACTCGCCCCGGGACAGCCGGGAGAAGGTCTCGTCCAGCAGATCCAGGTCCAGCAGCACCGGGGACTCGTAGTCGATGTCCCCCTCGGGGGTACGGGGGGCGGTCTTGCGGTTGAGGGTCTTGTAGTAGTTGTCCATGGAGATGGTGTGGGTGTTCACACCCCGGCGCTCCAGCTCCTGCTCCAGCTTGAGGGCAGTGGTGGTCTTGCCCGAGCCGGAGGGGCCGGACAGCAGCACGATGGGGCTCTCCTTCATCCGCTCCAAAATGCGGTCCACCGCCCCTTCAATGCGGCTCTGATAGGCGGCGTCGCAGGCCTCCAGAAATCCCTTGGGGTCGGTGCGGATGCTCTGGTTGATCTCTTGCAGCTGATAGGGCATAACGGACCTCCTTACAGGGCGCCTTGGAAGCGGGCGACCCGCTCCTTTCCGGCGCAGACGGCGTCGATCTTCTCAATATACTCCTTGGGATACTTGGGGTTGGCCAAGCGCTCGATACGCCCGGTGGCCGGATTGACCAGCTTGGTCACCCCGCCGCCTCCCAGGGAGACGATGGTGTGCAGCTCCTCCATCATGCAGATGTTATAGAGGCTCTCATGGCCCGGCAGGCACCAGCCCACGTTCTCAAAGGAGCCGGACATATATTTCTGACGGTAGAGGTAGTAGGGGATCTGCCCCGCCCCACGCAGGGCGGACCAGGCGTACTCCAGCATGGCGGCCACGTCGTCATTGGAGGGGACCGCACTTCCTTCCTCCATCAGCCGGGAGCCCTTCTTCATAGCCAGGGTGTGGACGGTGATGTTCTCCGGCGCCAGGGCCAGCACCTGGTCCAGGGTGGACCGGAAGCCGTCCACGCTGTCGGCGGGCAGACCGGCGATCAGATCCATGTTGACGCAGGGGATGCCGCTGTCACGAGCCAGGGCATAGGCCTTTAAAATATCCTCAGCCCGGTGGGCCCGGCCCATGGCGGCCAGAACGTGGTCCTGCATGGTCTGGGGATTCACCGACACCCGGCCGCAGCCCCGGCGGGCCAATACCTCCAGCTTTTCCCGGGTAATGGTGTCGGGCCGTCCGGCCTCCACGGTGTACTCGGTGCAGGCGGACAGATCAATGGAGTGGGCGATCTCCCCCATGAGCCGGTCCAGCTGAGGGGCGGACAGTGTGGTGGGGGTGCCGCCGCCGAAGTAGACGGTGCGTACCTTCAGGCCCGCCCCCGAAAGCATCTCACCGGTGGCCTTGATTTCCCGGGAAAGGCAGTCCAGGAAGGGGTCGATGAGCTTGAGGGCCCGGCCCACGTCGGCGGACACAAAGGAGCAGTAGGCGCACCGGGTGGGGCAGAAGGGGATGCCCACATAGAGGGACACCTCCTCCGGTTTCAGGCTCCGCTGGGCGTCCAGACTGGCCTGAGCGCAGTCCATTGCCAGCTGCCGCCGAAGGGAGGACACCCGGTAGGTATCCTTCAGCACCCGCTCCGCCTGGGCGGGGGTGGCCCCGGCCAGCATGGCCTTGGTGGGGATCTTCACCGGCCGCACGCCGGTAAGGGCTCCCCAGGGGGGCTCGTTCCCCCGGGCGGCCACCCCGGCGTCGTAGAAGGCCAGCTTCAAGATCCGCTGGAGGGCCCGGCTGGTGGAGAGGTCGTCGGTGAGCTCTTCCAGTTTACACCGGCGGCTTGCCCCATATGACTGACCGTGGTAAGTCAGCCTGGCGGTGGCGGTGGCCCACAGCTTCCCCCGGCTCAGGGAGAGCACCAGATGGTCCTCTCCGGCAGCGGGGGGCTGGTCGTCGTAGTCCGGCCGCTGGTCAGGGAAGAGGGTCAATAACATTTGCTCAGCGGCATATTTGTAATCGTGGCCCTTGAAGTATAGTTTCATGAAGGAAGAATCCTTTCCAGGGAAATAGGCGAGGACAGGAGATACGGGGCGTCCAGAGGCCGCCCCCTACAAGGTTTTACAGATTACGGGTAGGGGCCGGCGTCCTCGACGGCCCTTCCGGTCACCGTCCCAGCCCAGATTACCCCATGGCCTGCTGCATATAGTAGTTGCTCTTCCGCTCGGCCTCCAGGGTAGACAGATCCATGTGGCCAGGGAGGACGTGGAAGTCCCCGGGCAGCTTGGTCAGCCGGGCCAGGGAGGCCATGATCTCCTCATAGCTGCCGCCGGGCAGGTCGGTGCGGCCCATGGAGCCCCGGAACAGGGTGTCGCCGGTGAAGAGGGCTTCGCCCGCCATCAGGCACACTCCGCCGGGAGTGTGGCCGGGGGTGTGGAGCACCTGCACATCGATGCCCCCCACCTTCACCACGTCGCCGTCGTTATAGGGGGTGGGGTCGGCGCCCAGGGCGGGGAACACGGGGGTGCCCAGCCGGGCGATGTCGGCGGGGTGGAGGTACACCGGGATGCCGGGCAGGGCCTTGAGCAGTCCGGCCACGCCGGTGGTGTGGTCGTAGTGGGCGTGGGTCAGCAGGATGGACTGGATCTCCACCCCGTCCTCCCTGGCCTGGGCCAGGATGCGGTCGGCCTCGTCGCCGGGGTCCACCACGGCGGCGGTGTGGGTGTCCTCGTCCTCCAGCAGATAGCAGTTGGTGCCGATGGGCCCCACCTGTAAAACGCGAATTTTCATGGGTTGTCTGCCCCCTTCTTTACATGGTATCGGTGTCCAGCAGGATGGTCACAGGACCGTCATTTTGAGAATAAACCTGCATATCAGCGCCAAATCCCCCACAGGGCCACGGCCCTGCGGGGACCCCGCATCTTTTGATCTGCTCGGGCGGAGTGAATCCGCCCGGCATCGAGGTTTTGCCTGTGGCAAAACGCTCGGACGCGCAAAGCGCGGGGGCGAATTCAGCCTTACATCTGGTCGGTGTCCAGCAGGATGGTCACAGGACCGTCATTTTGAGAATAAACCTGCATATCGGCGCCGAATTCGCCGTGCTGGACCTCAAAACCCCGGCCGGCGCACTCGGCCATGAACTTCTCGTACAGGGGAATGGCGATATCCGGCTTGGCGGCCCCGGAGAAGCCGGGGCGGCGGGACTTGGTGTCGGCGTACAGGGTGAACTGGCTCACCACCAGCAGGGACCCCCCCACCGCCTCCAGATTCAGGTTCATCTTCTCATTCTCGTCCTCAAAGATGCGCAGACCGCACACCTTGTCGGCCATCTTGACGGCCTGGGCCTTGGTATCGCCGGGGGCTACCCCCAGCAGCACCAGAAAGCCCTGGCCGATCTCGCCGTTCACCTTGCCGTCGATGGTGACGGAGGCGTTTTTCACTCTTGTCACAACTGCGCGCATAGTTTAAATTCCTTTCTTTTTGGGGTAAGACCTTCCCCCCTCAGGGGGGAAGGTGGCATTTGCAAAGCAAATGACGGATGAGGGGGTGCCGGGTCCCCTTACCGGTACTCCCGGACAAACCCCTTGGCAAAAATGGGGTCGATATCAAACACCGCCTTGTCTCCGGCGGTACATTTCAGGTCGGTCACGTCCACGATGGTCTCGATGGCGCCGATGCCCCCGATAACTCTGGCCTTCTGGCCGTTGACCCGGACGGTGATCTGCCGCTGGGTGAGCCAGCGGCGGATGGCGTCCAGCAGGCCTCCCGCCCAGGGGCGGCCCATGCCGAAGCCGTTCTGATAGCCCACGGGGAGCACCGCCACCCGGGTGTTCTTCTTCAGGGGCGCGGGGGTGTTGCCCCCCACAATGTGGCCCTTGGGCACCCAGCGGGTCTCCTCCACCTTGACCTCGCCGTAGCCCACCCGGCGCAGGCCGTCTCCTCTGGCCCGGCGGCACCGGCCCATGAGGACGGTACCCGCCCGGACGCCCCCCAGCCGGGCGGCGGGGTGGTGCATCAGCACATAGGACCCGGCGGCGTGGACGGTGCCCGTCTCAAATCCGGCGGCGTGGATGGCCTCCACCGTTTTGGTAAACTCCTCCACCTGGGCCGCCAGGGCCTTGCCCTTGCGGCTCTTGGTGTACAGCTGGGTACACACCCCGGACACAGCGATGCTGGACAGGTCCCGGAAGGTGGACAAAATCTTCTCCGGCTCGCTGGAGAGAAAGCCCCCGAAGCCCATGCCGGTGTCGATCTGGATATGGGCCTCGGCAATGGTGGACCGGGCCTCCGCCACCCCGTTGAGGGCCATGCCGCTGTCGTGGGAGCCCACAGTGCAGATCACGTTCAGGTCCAGCAGCTGTTCCAGCTCCTCCCGGTCGGTGGTGCAACGGAGCATGAGGATCTCCTCCTCCACAAAGCCCGCCTTCCGCAGGGCGGCGGCCTCCGCCACCTCGGACACGGCGAAGCGGCCGATGCCCTCGGCCCGCAGGGCCTTTGCCAGCTCCACCAGACCGGCCCCCTGTCCGTCTCCGGTGACCACGCCGTAGATCACGGCGCTCCCCGCCCGCTCCTTGACCACGGAGATATTATGTTTCAGTGCGTCCCGCTCGATGACCAGGGTTTTCATGGCTCAGCCGCCTTTCCGTGGGTAGTCCTTTCCATTATATACTCCCTGCCGATTTGAGTCAATGAAAAGGGGACAGGCCTTGTGTTTGAGTGCAAAAAGTGCTATGATTGAGTATTGATACAGACTTTTCGGGAGGAACCGTTTTGAACCGACAGACCACCAAAATTTCCCCCGCCGACGTGGCGCGTCAGCGGGACTTCTGCCAGAAACTTCATGAGCGCAACGCCGCCCGTCCCACCGCCCCCCTGGCCTTCGTGGACACCTACGGCTGCCAGCAGAACGAGGCCGACTCCGAGCGGCTGCGGGGCTACCTGCGGGAGATGGGCTACAACTTTACCGACAGCGAGGCCGAGGCCGACCTGATCCTCATCAACACCTGCGCCATCCGGGAGCACGCCGAGATGCGGGTGCTGGGCAATGTGGGCGCACTGGTCCACACCAAGCGCCAGAAGCCCAACCAGCTCATCTGCGTGTGCGGCTGCATGGCTCAGGAGCCCCACCGTGCCCAGAAGATCAAAGAGAGCTACCGGCAGGTGGACCTGGTGTTCGGGCCCCACGCCCTGTGGCGGTTCCCGGAGCTGCTCTACCGGCTGGTGACCCGCCGGGGCCGCATCTTCGACATCACCGACGAGCCCGGCTCCATCGCCGAGGGCATCCCGGTGGTGCGCCAGGACAAGGTAAAGGCCTGGGTGTCCATCATGTATGGCTGCAACAACTTCTGCACCTACTGCATCGTGCCCTACGTCCGGGGCCGGGAGCGCTCCCGCCAGCCGGAGGTCATTCTGGAGGAGATCCGGGGCCTGGTGGCCGAGGGGTACAAGGACATCACCCTGCTGGGCCAGAACGTCAACTCCTACGGCAAGGATCTGGACAATCCCATGGACTTCGCCGACCTCCTGAAGGCGGCCTCCGAGATTGAGGGGGACTTCCTGCTGCGCTTTATGACCAGCCACCCCAAGGATGCCTCCCAGAAACTCTTTGACACCATGGCCTCCTCCCCCAAGATCGCCCCCTGCTTCCACCTGCCCTTCCAGGCGGGCAGCGACCGGGTACTCAAGGCCATGAACCGGGTGTACGACCGGGCGGGCTACCTGGACAAGGTGCGCCGGCTGCGCGAGGCCATCCCCGACGTGGTCATCACCTCCGACGTCATCGTGGGATTTCCCGGGGAAACCGCCGAGGAATTTGAGCAGACCATGACTCTACTGGACGAGGTGCGGTTTGACGCCCTCTTTACCTTCATTTATTCCCCCCGTGTGGGCACCCCCGCCGCCAAGATGGAGGACCCCGTCTCCAAGGAGGAGAAGGCGGCCTGGTTCCAGCATCTGGTGGAGCGGCAGGACCAGATCTCCGAGGAAAAGCACGCGGCCTATATCGGCAAGACGGTGCGCTGCCTGGTGGACGGCACCGACGACAAGGGCCTCACCGCCCGCACCCCCGGCAACCGACTGGTGCGCCTCACCGGGGAGGAGTCTCTCATCGGACAGTTTGTGGACGTGAAGATTACCGGAGCCAATAAGTGGTCCCTGATGGGGGAGAGGGCGTAGGGGCCGATGCCCACATCGGCCCGCAGGGAGGTGGGTTAGATGGCGGATTATCCTGTCCGTAAGAATCTCCGTTTAAAAACCTGGGATTACACCTCCGGCGGTACTTATTTCATTACCATCTGCACCAGGGACCGCCGCCACACGCTATCTACCATCGTAGGGGGCGATGCCTACATCGCCCCGCAGGTCAGGCTCACCCCGCTGGGACAGCTGGCAGAGCGCCATCTGTCCTCCATCCCCGGTATGATCAAGTTTGTGGTCATGCCCAACCACGTTCATTTTTTGGTAACCCTGGAGAGCGGGCCGATGAGGGCATCGGCCCCTACTCTGACGAATGTGGTGCGTTCCTTTAAGACTTTGGTGACCAAAGCATGGGGTGCACCGGTCTGGCAGCGGGGCTACCACGACCACCTTATCCGCAATACCGACGATTTTCAAACCATTTGGACCTATATCGACCAGAACCCCCAGAAATGGGAGCTGGATCGCTACTATACCGTCACAGAAAAGGAGCGCCCGCCATGCCGTCCGAGCTGACCCCCATGATGAAACAATATCTCAAAATGAAAGAACTCCACCCGGACTGCATCCTCTTTTTCCGGCTGGGTGACTTCTACGAGATGTTCCAGGAGGACGCCAAGCTGGCCTCCAAGGAGCTGGATCTCACCCTCACCACCCGGGACCGGGGCAAGCCGGAGGATCAGCGCACCCCCATGTGCGGCGTGCCCTACCACAGCGCCGACGCCTACATCGCCCGGCTCATCGCCAAGGGCTACAAGGTGGCCATCTGCGAGCAGATGGAGGACCCCGCCACCGCCAAGGGGCTGGTGGACCGGGACATCATCCGCATCGTCACCCCCGGCACCGTCATCGCCTCCTCCATGCTGGAGGAGGGCCGCAACAACTTTATTTGCGCCATCTATGAGGACTCTGCCGGATCGGGGCTGTGCTTCTGCGACATCTCCACCGGCGAGATCTCCGTCACCTCCTTTACCGGCCCCGACGCCGCCGAGCACCTGTGCAACGAGCTGGGCCGCTTCTCCCCCCGGGAGGCCATGCTGTCCGACGGGGCCTACAGCGACGCCGCCCTGCTGGACTTTCTCACGGGCAAGCTGGACTGCCGGTGCGAGAACGGCGGGGAGGCCCGCTTCCGGCCTGATTCCGCCCGCTCCCTGGTGGAGGAGCAGTTCACCAGCGGTCTGGACCAGCTGCCCCAGGGGGACGACCACGCCCTCCAGGCGGTGGGGGGCCTGTTGAGCTACCTCTACGAAACTCAGAAAACCGACCTCTCCCACATCACCAGCCTCAGCTGGTACACCTCCGGCCAGTTTATGGAGCTGGACCTCACCGCCCGGCGCAATCTGGAGCTCACCGAGACCCTCCGCTCCAAGGAGAAGAAGGGGAGCCTGCTGTGGGTGCTGGACAAGACCCGCACCGCCATGGGCCACCGGCTCATCCGTACCTGGATGGAGCGGCCCCTGCTCTCCCCCGGCGCCATCAGCCGCCGTCTGGGCGCGGTGGAGGAGCTGGTGGGCGACCCCATCGGCCGGGACGAGCTGAAAAACACCCTCCGGGAGGTCACCGACCTGGAGCGGCTCATCGGCCGCATCGTGTATGGTACCGCAGGAGGCCGGGATCTGATGGCCCTGGCCACCGGCCTGGGCAAGCTGCCCCGGCTGCGGGAGCTGCTCTCCCCCTACTCCGGCGCCCTGCTCACCTCCCTGTCCGCCAGTCTGGACGACCTGCCCGACCTGCGGGAGCTGATCTGCTCCGCCATTGTGGACGAGCCCCCCTTCTCCGTCCGGGAGGGCGGCTTCATCCGGGCGGGCTACAACGCCGAGGTGGACCGGCTGCGGGACATCCTCACGGGCGGCAAGGACCTGGTGGCCGCTGTGGAGGCCCGGGAGAAGGAAAAGACCGGCATCAAGAGCCTGAAGGTGGGCTTCAACAAGGTGTTCGGCTACTACATCGAGGTATCCAAGTCCTACTACGACCAGGTGCCCGAGCACTACATCCGCAAGCAGACCCTGGCCAACTGCGAGCGGTTCATCACCCAGGAGCTGAAGGACCTGGAGCACGAGATCCTGTCCGCCCAGGACCGAGTCACCGCTCTGGAGTACCAGCTCTTCTGCGACCTGCGGCAGCAGGCCGCCGCCCGGGTGGGGGACATCCAGCGCTCCGCCGCCGCCGTGGCCCAGGTGGACGTGCTGGCCTCCTTTGCCGCCGTGGCCGCCGAGAACGGCTACTGCCGCCCCGAGGTGGACCTGTCCGACACCATCGACATCTCCGAGGGCCGCCACCCGGTGGTGGAAAAGATGCTGAAAAATGCCCTCTTTGTCCCCAACGACACCCGGATGGACGGGAAAGACAACACGGTGGCCATCATCACCGGCCCCAATATGGCGGGTAAGTCCACCTATATGCGCCAGGTGGCCCTCATTGTCCTGATGGCCCAGATGGGCTCCTTCGTCCCCGCCCGCTCGGCCCGCATCGGCATCGTGGACCGGGTATTCACCCGCATTGGAGCCAGCGACGACCTGTCCGCCGGTCAGTCCACCTTTATGGTGGAGATGACCGAGGTGGCGGAGCTCTTAAAAAACGCCACCAGCAAGAGCCTGCTCATCCTGGACGAGATCGGCCGGGGCACCTCCACCTACGACGGTATGTCCATCGCCCGTGCGGTGCTGGAGTACTGCGCCGACAAAAAGCGGTTAGGGGCCAAGACCCTCTTTGCCACCCACTACCATGAGATCACCGCCCTGGAGGGGGTCATCCCCGGGGTGAAGAACTACAACATCGCCGCCAAGAAGAAGGGGGACGACATCCTCTTCCTGCGGAAGATCGTCCCCGGCGGGGCCGACCAGAGCTACGGCATCGAGGTGGCCAAGCTGGCCGGGGTGCCCGACAAGGTCATCACCCGGGCCCGCCACATCCTGAAGGAGCTGGAGGCCGGAGGCATCCAGACCCCCCAGGCCCCGGCGGCGCAGACCACCGACCAGATGTCCCTGCTGGACATGGGGGGCGGCGAGGTGGCCCGGCGGCTCCAGGCGGTGGACTTGAACACCCTCACCCCCATTGAGGCCATGAACCTGCTCTTTGAATTGAAGCAGCTGGTATAAAACCAACCACAAAAAAGGAGGAACACACCATGCTCACCGGACGGCGCCGCCCCTGGCGGCCCCAGATCACCCGGGCGGAATGTTACCGGGGCTGGGTCTTTTTCGCCCTGTATGTGTTTCTCTTTCCCTGGCTGATGGGCTGGGTCCAGCGCTCCTATCAGGGGGAGTTCCCGGTGGCCGAGGCCAACGTGGTGTACTACCTCATCATTGCCTCCCTCATCTTCCTGGTGTTTTGGTCCTTCCTGAAAACCGGCTTCCGGCTGCTGCTGGACTGGCTGCCGGAGAACCTGTTCGCCTTTGTCACCGGCCTGGTGGGAGCCGAGGTGCTCTCCTTCCTGGTGGGCCTCATCCCCCTGCCGGTGCAGAACCCCAACCTGATGAGCTACCCCGAGCAATACTACTTCGCCCCCGCCGCCACCGTCTTTATCCTGGTGGTGCTCATGCCCCTGGTGGAGGAGCCCCTGTTCCGGGGACTGCTCTTCGGCTCGGTCCGCAATTACAGCCGGCCTCTGGGCTATGTGCTGTCGGCGGTCCTCTACGCCTTCTACTGTGCCATCCCCTTTGTGTATGCCTTTGGGGTGGTGGACCTGCGGTATCTGCTGTTGATGATCCAGTATGCCCCCATGGCTCTGGCGCTGGCCTGGTGCTACGACCGGGGCGGCTCCATCTGGAGTGCCATCGCCCTCCATATGGCCCTCAACGCTTTTACGCTGCTGGGGGCGCTGCACTGATCCCACGGGGCGTCGGGGACGCCGCCCCCTACTTCCAACGATGTAGGGGCGGGCCTCCCGGACCGCCCGTTATCTCTCCATTCAGAAAGCAGGTATCCTATGCCTCACATCCAACAACTTGACTCCCATGTGGCCGATCTGATTGCCGCCGGCGAGGTGGTGGAGCGGCCCGCCTCCGTGGTAAAGGAACTGATGGAAAACGCCATTGACGCCGGGGCCGACAAGCTGACGGTGGAGATCCAGCACGGGGGCATGACCCTGATCCGGGTCACCGACAACGGCTGCGGCATTGCCGCCGACGAGGCCCCCACCGCCTTCCTCCGCCACGCCACCAGCAAGCTGCGCACCGAATACGACCTGGAGGCCATCGGCACCCTGGGCTTCCGGGGCGAGGCTCTGGCCGCCATCTCCGCCGTGTCCCGGATGGAGCTGCTCACCCGCCCCGCTGATGCCCCCCTGGGCACCGCCCTCTCTCTGGAGGCAGGCGTGGTGGTGAGTCAGGAGGAGGCGGGCTGTCCCCAGGGCACCACCATGGTGGTGAAGGACCTGTTTTACAACACCCCCGCCCGGCTCAAGTTCATGAAGAAGGACTCCGCCGAGAGCGCCGCCTGCTTTGCCATGATCCAGCGGCTGGCCCTGTCCCACCCGGAGGTGAGCATCAAGTTCCTCCGGGACGGCAAGCAGGACCTGCTCACCCCCGGCGACGGCAAGCTCCAGTCCGCCCTGTACGCCGTGCTGGGCCGTGACCTGGCTCTGGGCTTTACCCCGGTGAAGGGCTCCGGGGAGGATATGACGGTCACCGGCTTTGTGTCCCTGCCCACCTGCTGCCGGGGCACCCGGGGCTATCAGCACTTCTTCGTCAACGGCCGGTATGTAAAGAGCCGCACCATGATGGCCGCCCTGGAGGAGGCCTACGCCAACCAGAAGATGGTGGGCAAGTTCCCCGGCTGCGTCCTCCATCTCACCACCAAGCTCAACGCCGTGGACGTGAACGTCCACCCCACCAAGCAGGAGGTCAAGTTCGGCAGCGATAAAAAGGTGTTTGACGCGGTGTATTACGCCGTAAAATCCACCCTGGAGGCTGACCGGTCCCGGCCCTCCGCCCTGGGGGACAGCCCCCGGCTGGCTCCCAAGGCGGCCCAGGACACGGTGCCCCCCCACCAGACCACCTTCCGCACCATGACGGCGGAGCAGTTCCGCAAGACGGCAAGCAAGCCCGCGTCGTCCCTGGCCCTCCATGATTTTACCGCCCGGCCTGCCCAAACCGCTCAGCCTGTGCAGGCGGCCCCCGCCTGTATGGGCGCGCAGCGCGCGCCCGGGAGTCCCTCCACCGCCCTGTCCGACGGCGGGCGCACACTGTGCGCCCCTACGGTCCCGGAGCGGCCCATCCCGGCCAAAACCACCCCGCCTGTGGAGGTATCTCCCGAGGCTCCGCGGGCGACCACAAGGGTCGCCCCTACGGTCGAGAAGGAACCCACTCCCACCGTCCCCCCTGTGGAGCCCCAGACTCCCATCCAACCTGAGCCGGAAGAAACACCTTGGCGCATGGCGGGGGAGGTCTTAAACACCTACATCATCGTGGAGCAGGGGGACAAGGTGCTCCTCATCGATAAGCACGCCGCCCATGAGCGGATGAACTTTGACCGCCTGAAGGCGGCGGGGTACACCCCCATGGTCCAGACCCTCCTGACCCCGGTGGTCTTTACCCCTCCGGCGGAGGAGGGGGCCGCGCTGCTGGCTCAGCTGCCCCTGCTGGAGCGCTTTGGCTTTGAGGCGGAGGACTTTGGCGGCGGGGCCATCATCGTGCGCGCCGCCCCCGACGACGTGGACGCCGCCGCCATTCCCGACGTGCTGCTGGAGCTGGCGGGCAGGCTCATTACCTGCGGCACCGCCGACCCGGACAGCGCCCGGGACGCCCTCCTCCACACCATGGCCTGCAAGGCGGCCATCAAGGGGGGCCAGAAAAACGGGGAGGCCGAACTGCTCAAGGTAGCCCGTGCCGTCATGGCGGGCACGGTCAAGTATTGCCCCCATGGCAGGCCGGTTGCGATAGAATTGACCCGCCAACAGATTGAAAAACGGTTCGGCAGAGCATAAACTTGACCTTGTGCGCGCCGTCGGCGCGTCCAAGCGTTTTGCGCAGCAAAACCTTGCCGCAGGGCGAATTCACTTCGCCCGAGGATGTAAAATCATCGGGGGTCCCCGGCGGGCCTGCCCGCTGGGGCACAAGTATTGCCCCCATGGCAGGCCGGTTGCGATAGAATTGACCCGCCAGCAGATTGAGAAGCGATTCGGACGGGCGTAAGCTTCCCCCCGGTGGGGGGAAGCTGGCAGCCATAGGCTGACTGATGAGGGGTTCCTTCTTACCCACGCCCCCTCATCCGGCCCTGCGGGCCACCTTCCTCCCGAGGGGGAAGGCAGGTATGTAAACTCGTCCCGGGAAATGTGCTCCCTTCCCCAACATCCGACAAAACATTTCCAGCAATTGGTATATATTGGATGTATCTCAGAGAAAAAGGAGTGCATCCATATGCAAAAGACACCCAACCTGCAAGACCTGTTCCTGCTCCGCGCCCGGCGGACCCATGCCAACGTCACCACCTTTTTGATGAACGGCTATCAGCTGAAAGGCCAGATCGTGGGCTATGACGCCTTTGTGGTGGTACTTATGACGGGGGACAAGCAGCAGGTGATCTACAAGCACGCCATCTCCACCATTGTGCCCGAACGGGCCGTCTCTCTGGAGCGGGAGGAGCGTGGCGACTGACCAAAGGAGCGCCTATGAAGCAAGGTTCTTTGAATGCCCGCATCGTGATGCTGCTGGTACTGGCCGCGGTACTTATTTCCATCGGGGTCTCCGCCCTGCGCAGCCTGCGGGAACTCTATCCCACGGTGCTGGCCTATACCTATACCGTCAGCGACAGTGTGGAGACCACCGGCTTTCTGGTCCGGCAGGAGACCGTCCTGCCCGGCCAGGGGGGCACGGTGGAGGTCCTGCCCCAGGAGGGAGAGAAGGTGAGCCGGGGCGAGACGGTGGCCCTGCTCTACCAGAGCGACGCCGGCCTTGCCCAGCGGTCCACCCTCCAGCAGCTGATGCTGGAGCAGGAGCAGCTGGAATATGCCCTGGCTCAGACCGGCGGCAGCGGCGACTCCGCCCAGCTCAGCGACCGGGTGGCCGATTCCATCGCCAACCTGCGGGGAGCGGCCGCCTCCGGCGACCTTACCGGGCTGGAGAGCCAGACCATGGACCTGAAGAGCCTGGTTTACAAGCGCAGTTACACCTTTGGTACGGAGGGAGAGGATTCCACCGCCGCCCTCCAGGCCTCTCTGGACAGCGTCAATGCCCAGATCGCTTCCCTTACGGCCCAGGCCTCCCAGAGCACCAGCCGGGTGACTGCCGCCCAGTCGGGCACCTTTTCCGGTCTGGTGGACGGATATGAAAGCCTGATTACTCCGGCCATGCTGGAGACCCTCACCCCCGCCCAGCTGAAGGACCTGTCCAGCCAGAAGCCGGCGGAGGACACCTCCGCCATCGGTAAGCTCATCACCAACTCCACCTGGTACTTTGCCTGCACCCTGCCGGAGGCGGACGCCGCCCGGCTGGTGGAGGGGCGGAGCATCACCGTCCGCTTTTCCCGGGACTGGTCGGGAGAGGTGTACATGAAGGTGGAGCGGCTGGGCGACCCGGCCGACGGGCAGGTGGTGGCGGTGCTGTCCACCGACAAGTTCCTGTCCGACACCACCCTGCTGCGGCGGCAGACCGTGGAACTGGTCTTTGACACCACCTCGGGTATCCGCCTGCCCAAGGAGGCCCTGCGGGTGGAGCAGCAGACCGTCACCGACAGCGAGACCGGGGAAGAAAAGCAGGTCAACATGACCTGCGTTTACGCTCTGGTGGGCCAGCGGGCTGAACGCAAGCAGGTACAGGTGGTGGCCGAGGAGGAAAACTACCTTTTGGTGACCCCTGTCACCGACTCCGCCCCCTCTCAGGCCAAAAAGGCCCTGCGGGCGGGCGACCAGATCATCATCTCCTCCGGCCAGCTGTATGACGGCAAGGTCATTGATTAGTTTGGACGATCCCTCTGCGCCCAAGACGCGCAGGCGGTTTTGCCTTATTATGTGTGTATTTTTTGGAGGTGCCTATCATGTCCCTGGAAGAGAAAGTAGCGCAGGTCAAGGCCAACATCGCCGCCGCGGCCCGTGAGGTGGGCCGGGACCCGTCCGAGATCACCCTGGTGGCCGCCACCAAGGTTCAGACCTCGGATACCATCCGGCAGGCCATCGCCGCCGGCGTCACCATCTGCGGAGAGAACCGGGTCCAGGAGATGACCGCCCATCTGGATGACGACGCCTATGCCGGGGCCGCCCTTCACTTCATCGGCCATCTCCAGACCAACAAGGTCAAACAGGTGGTGGGCCGGGTGGATCTCATTGAGTCGGTAGGCTCGGAGCACCTGCTGGACGCCATCGAGGCTCAGGCCGCCAAGCTGGACCTGGTGCAGGACATCCTGCTGGAGATCAACATCGGCGGGGAGGAGTCCAAAAGCGGCATTTCCCCCGACCAGCTGCCCGCTCTGGCCCAGAAAGCGGCCGCCTGCCCCCATGTGAATCTGCGGGGACTGATGGCCATCCCTCCGGTGGCGGAGGGACCGGACGGAAACCGGCCCTTTTTTGCAAAAATGCGTCAGCTTTTTGTTGACATAAGAGACAAGATGTCGGATAATGGAACCACAATCGACTGTCTTTCTATGGGAATGAGCGGCGATTATGAGGACGCCGTCCGCGAGGGCGCTACCCTGGTGCGCGTAGGCACCGCCCTGTTCGGCCCCCGCCCTCCCATGCATAAAGCTTGATTATGATTCAGGAGGTAACCGAATATGGGATTGTTTGATGAGCTGCGGCGGCTGGCCCGCCCCTATGAGGACGAGCCGGAGGACGACTACGAGGACGACTTCGAGCCTGTCTCCCGCAGTGAGCGGATGGACCGCACCGGCGGCGACCGTCTGGAGCGCAAGAGCGCCAAGAGCCAGGCCGTTTCCGAGTCCACCGGCAGCCTCTATTCCCTGGATAACGAGCGCCGCAGCAACAAGGTGGTCAACATCCACACCACCACCCAGCTGCAGGTGGTGCTGGTGAAGCCCGAGCGCTTTGAGAACGCCAGCGAGATCGCCGACCATCTGCGCGAAAAGCGCACCGTGGTCCTCAACCTGGAGTCCACCAACAAGGACATTGCCCGCCGCCTGCTGGACTTCCTGTCCGGCGTGGCCTACGCCAACGAGGGCAAGATCAAGAAGGTGGCCATCTCCACTTACATCATCACGCCCTACAACGTGGACATCCTGGGCGATCTCATTGATGAGTTGGAGAACAACGGGCTGTATTTCTAAACCCGGTCTCTGGAGAACAACGTCCACGTTGTCCCGCCGGGAGTCCGGCGTCCCAAGCGTTTTTGCGCAGCAAAAACCTTGATGCCGGGCGAATTCATTTCGCCCGAGCAGATTTAAAAACGGGGTCCCCGCACGATACGCAGCATCGGGTGGGGCGGACATTCTGGGCGATCTCATCGACGAGCTGGAGAACAACGGGCTGTATTTCTAACATAGCCGCCGGGCGGGTCCCAGACCCGCCCCTTCAAAAATCTGTATAAGACACAAAAAATCAGGGGGAATCAACCTATGCTTACGCCGCAGGAAGTTTCGGAACACGCCTTTACCAAGGCGTTTAACGGATATAATATGTCGATGGTGGACGAATTTCTGGATATCCTGACGGCGGATTACACCACCCTCTACAAGGAAAACGCCACCCTGAAGGCCAAGATGAAGGTGCTGGTGGAGAAGGTGGAGGAGTACCGCTCCACCGAGGACGCCATGCGCAAGGCCCTGATGACCGCCCAGAAGATGGCGGACGATCTGGTGGCCGAGGCCGAGACCAAGCGCAGCCAGCTGATGCAGAACGCCGAGGCCGACGCAAAGGCCCGCATTGCCGAGCTGCAGCAGTCCATCCGGGACGAGCAGATGCGCCTGGTGGCCGCCCAGCAGTCCACCGCCGCCTATGTGGGCAAGCTCAAGGAGCTCCACCAGCACGAGATGGACTTCCTCAGCGGCCTGTCTAAAGTGACCGCCGCCGCCCCTGTATCCGTGGACCCGGTGGGGGACACCGCCCGGGACATTGAGGAGAATGTGGAGCGGATCATCCAGAAGGAGCAGGAGGAGGACACCACCGACCTGTCCGCCCCCGAGGGCGCCAAGGAGAGCAGCCTGTACGATGAGCTGATGGAACTCAGCGGCCGGAAGGCCCCCGCCGCCCCTGCGGAGGAGGACGAGGATGACGTGGTGGAGGAGCCCACCCGCCGTATCGACTTTGATAACCTGCAGTTCGGCAAGGACTACGAGATCCGCTGAACCACTCACAAACCATGACGGAAGGCGCCGCGGTTTTCCACGGCGCCTCTTTTTTATCTGGAGGTATGACCATGCACTATCTGCACACCACCCTTTACGTCACCGATCTGGAGGCTTCCGTCTCCTTTCTGGAAAACTGGACCGGGCTGAAGGTCCTTCGCCGGTTTTCCATGGGCGACGCCCACTTTGCCTTCCTCTCCGGCGGGGAGGGGGAGACCGCCGTGGAGCTGATCCAGGGCGCCGGCCGCTCTGACGTCCGCTATGCCGGCCTGTCCCTGGGCTTCGCCGTGGCCGACCTGGACGGGGAGCGGGCCCGGGCGGAGGTCGCCGGACTGAACCCCAGCCCCATCCGTGAGCCCCATCCGGGGGTCCGCTTCTGTTTCCTCACCGGTCCGGACGGACTTACCGTTCAGCTGATGCAAAAGGGGTAAAACCCCTTGACAGAAGCCCTGCAAACGGGTAAGATACTGGGAGACGCCGAAAAAGGGCGTCTCCCAGTGATTTTCATCTGTAACATGCTGTGACGAGGACGAGTACCGCCCCCAACCCTGCGCAGAGAGCCGCCATTTTGGTGCAAGGCGGACAGGACGGGCCGGGAAAATCACCTCTGAGCATGGCCGCCGAACTGAGTAAGCGGCCCCGGCTGGCCCCGTTACAGGCTGTCGAGTGGTTCCGGTATGCCCGGAACAATGAGAGTGGTACCGCAGAGGTGTGCGCCTTTGTCTCTTAAGAGACGAAGGCGCTTTTTGTTTGCCTGTCTCTGGCTTCCCCCCTGTGGGGGGAAGCTGGCAGCCGCAGGCTGACTGATGAGGGGTTCCCCCTTGCCTGCGCCCCCTCATCCGGCCCCCTGGCCCACCTTCTCCCCTGGGGGGAGAAGGTTTTCCCCATGCGTTATTTTAATTTCAACATAAAGGAGAACCATCATGGACTACAACCAGACTGTCCACCTGCCCCAGACCGACTTCCCCATGCGGGCAGGCCTGCCCAAGCGCGAGCCCGATATGCTCCAGGAGATGTACGACCACGACCTCTACAACAAGATGGTGGGGCGTAACGACGGCAAGCCCACCTTCGTCCTCCACGACGGCCCGCCCTACGCCAACGGCAACATCCACATCGGCACCGCCCTGAACAAGATCCTCAAGGACATCATCGTCAAAGAGAAGAACATGACCGGCCATTACGCCCCCTACGTCCCCGGCTGGGACACCCACGGCCTGCCCATCGAGTCCGCCGTCCTCAAGGACAAGAAGGTCAAGCGGGACGAGATGACCACCGCCCAGTTCCGCACCAAGTGCCGGGAGTACGCCGAGGGCTACATCGCCAAGATGACCGAGCAGTTTAAGCGCCTGGGCGTGCTGGGCGAGTGGGACAACCCCTATATCACCCTGCTGCCCGAGTTTGAGGCCAAGCAGATCGAGGTCTTTGGCAAGATGGCTGAGAAGGGCCTGATCTACAAGGGCATGAAGCCCGTGTACTGGTGCCCCGCCGACCAGACCGCTCTGGCCGAGGCCGAGATCGAGTACGCCGACGACCCCTGTACCACCATCTTCGTCAAGTTCCCTGTCAAGGACGACAAGGGCAAGCTGGGCCAGTACGCCGACCTGAGCCGCACCTACTTCGTGATCTGGACCACCACCCCCTGGACCATCCCCGGCAACTTCGCCATCTGCCTGAACGCCGAGTTCGACTACGTGCTGCTCCAGGTGCCGAGCGGCGACGTGTACGTGCTGGCCAAGGACCTGGCCGAGAGCGTGTGCAAGGCCGCCCACATCGACTATGAGGCCTGCAAGGTGCTGGCCGAGCTGAAGGGCTCTGAGTTTGAGCTGATGACCGCCAAGCACCCCCTGTTTGACCGGGAGTCCGTCATCCTCAACGGCGAGCACGTCACCCTGGACGCCGGTTCTGGCTGCGTCCACACCGCCCCCGGCTTCGGCGCCGAGGACTTCCAGATCTGCCAGCAGTACGACAAGGCTGGCCTCACCAACATCGGCGTGCCCGTGCCCGTCAACGCCAAGGGTGTCATGACCGACGAGCGCTACAACGGCCAGTTCTACGCCAAGGGCAACGACATGGTGGTGGAGGACCTGGAGAAGGAAGGCTTCCTGGTGGCCAAGGAGCAGATCACCCACTCCTACCCCCACTGCTGGCGCTGCAAGAACCCCATCATCTACCGTGCCACCGAGCAGTGGTTCTGCTCCGTGGACGCCATCAAGGACGCCGCCGTCAAGTCCTGCGACGACATCCAGTGGAAGCCTGAGTGGGGCAAGGAGCGCATGATCTCCATGATCTCCGAGCGCAACGACTGGTGTATTTCCCGCCAGCGCGTGTGGGGCGTGCCCATCCCCATCTTCTACTGCGATGACTGCGGTGAGGACATCGTCACCCCCGAGACCATCGCCCATGTGGCCGACCTCTTCCGCCAGCACGGCTCCAACGTGTGGTTCGACCGTGAGCCCAAGGATCTGCTGCCCCAGGGCTTCGTATGTCCCAAGTGCGGTAAGACTCACTTCTCCAAGGAGTCCGACATCATGGACGTGTGGTTCGACTCCGGCTCCACCTGGGCTGCCGTGGCCGCAGAGCGTCCCTACCTGAAGTATCCCGCCGACCTGTACCTGGAGGGCGGCGACCAGTACCGCGGCTGGTTCCAGTCCTCCATGCTCACCTCCATCGCCGTCAACGGCGTGGCCCCCTACAAGCAGATCGCCACCCACGGCTGGACCGTGGACGGCGAGGGCAAGGCCATGCACAAGTCCCTGGGCAACGCCGTGTCCCCCGATGAGGTCATCAAGGAGTACGGCGCCGATATGCTCCGCCTGTGGGTGGCTTCCGCCGACTACACCCAGGATATGCGTATCTCCAAGGACATCATGAAGCAGCTCTCCCAGGCCTACCTGAAGATCCGCAACACCGCCCGCTATATGCTGGGCAACCTGTGCGACTTCGATCCTGACGCCAACCTGGTGCCGGTTGAGAGACTGATGGACCTGGACCGCTACGCCCTCCACTGCCTCAACGAGCTGGTGAAGAACGTCCGGGCCGCCTACGACCGCTACGAGTTCCACGGTGTGTACCGCGCCATCTACAACTTCTGCGTGGTGGATATGTCCAACTTCTACCTGGACATCATCAAGGACCGCCTGTACTGCGGCAGCGAGGCCGAGCGCCGCTCCGCCCAGACCGCCCTCTACTATATCCTGGACGGCATGACCCGCCTGGTGGCCCCCATCCTGGCCTTCACCTCCGACGAGATCTGGCACGCCATGAAGCACGCCAAGGGCGTGGACGCCGAGAGCGTGCTGCTCAATGATATGCCCGAGGACAACGCCGCCTTCGCTCTGGACGAGGGCTCCAAGGACCGCTGGGCCAAGCTGGTGGCTCTCCGTGACGCCGTCAACAAGGCCCTGGAGAACGCCCGCAACGCCGGCGTGTTCAAGAAGGCCCAGGACACCGAGGTGACTGTCTCCGTGTCTGCTGAGGACGCCGCCTTCCTGAAGGACGTGGACCTGGCCTCCCTGTGCATCGTGTCCAAGGTCACCGTCACCACCGACAGTGTGGAGGGGGAGAAGAACCAGGAGTGCCTCATCCCCTGCACCATCGCCGTCAAGCTGTCCGAGGCCCCCAAGTGCCCCCGCTGCTGGAACCACAACGACGCCATCGGCACCGACGGCCATCACGCCGAGCTGTGCCCCCGCTGCGCCGCTGTTGTTGGGGAATAATTGTAACCTGAAACATCAAAAAGGACGCCGCTTCTGCGGCGTCCTTTTTTGCAGTTGGGTCCTTTCTGCACCTCCACCAAAGGCTTGCCCATCGGGGCCGTCCATGTTACAATGAAGAGAACGATTTGTCAAAGGAGCCTAAAACTATGCTCTACGCCATTTTGGCCGCCGCTCTGGTGGTGCTGGACCAGCTGGTGAAATTCCTGGTCCGGGCCAACATCCCCCTGGGGGAGGGGGTCCCTTTTCTGCCCCACATCCTCCAGCTGACCTACTACCAGAACACCGGCGCGGCCTTCTCCATCTTTGAAGAACACACCTGGATTCTCACCCTGATCTCGACGGCTGCCTCCATCCTCATCATCGTGCTGATGGTCAGAAAAACCTTCAACCACCCCTTCGGCATGGTCTCCCTGGCCCTGGTGCTGGCGGGTGCGGTGGGCAACCTCATTGACCGGCTCTTCCTGGGCTATGTCACCGACATGTTCCAGACTCTGTTTATGAACTTCCCCATCTTCAATGTGGCGGATATCTGCATCGTGTGCGGCGGCATTGCCTTCTGTGTCTACTTCCTGCTGTTTTGCAAAGAGGAGGACAAGGCATGACCCCTCTGCATCTGACCGCCGACCGGGCGGGGGAGCGGGCCGACCAGTTTCTGGCCCGGATGCTGCCCGAGCTGACCCGCTCAGCGGCCCAGCGGCTGCTGGAGGAGGGAGCCGTCACCCTGAACGGCCTGCCGGTAAAGAAGAACTACAAGACCAATGCCGGGGACGAGCTGGTGCTGGCCCTGCCCGACCCCGCCCCCATCGACGTTCTGCCCCAGGATATCCCCCTGGACGTGATCTACGAGGACGACGACGTCATCGCCGTCAACAAGCCGGTGGGCCTGGTGGTCCACCCCGCCGCCGGGCATCCCGACGGCACTTTGGTCAACGCACTGTTATATCACTGCGGTAATTCACTTTCTGGAATCAACGGAGAACTGCGCCCCGGCATTGTGCACCGCATTGACCGGGACACCTCGGGGCTCATCATTGCCGCCAAGAACGACTTTGCCCACCTGTCTCTGGCGGAGCAGCTTCAGGACCACTCCCTGTACCGGGAATACGAGGCGGTGTGCGTGGGCAATTTAAAGGACAAATCGGGCACCGTGGACGCCCCCATCTTCCGCCACCCCACCGACCGGAAGAAGATGGCGGTGAACAAGCTCCAGGGCCGGCGGGCGGTGACCCACTGGTCGGTGCTGGAGCATTTGAACGGTTATACCCACATCCAGTGCCGCCTGGAGACCGGACGCACCCACCAGATCCGGGTCCACATGGCCTACATGGGCCACCCCCTGCTGGGAGACGTGGTCTACGGGTCCAAAAAGCCCTGGCCGGGGCTGGCGGGGCAGTGCCTCCACGCCCGGCGGCTGTCCTTTATCCACCCCCGTATCGGGGAACGGGTGACTCTGGAGTGCCCGCTGCCCCGCTGGTTTGAGGCGGTGTTGACAAGGCTGCGCTCCATGGGATAAACTTTATTGATAAAATCACTTTATTCAGAAGGGAGGCGGCTGCCATCGGAAAGTTTGACGGTGTTCTGCTGGTCAGCGATTTTGACGATACCCTCTATGGTGAGAATATGCAGGTGGCGCCCGCCAACCTGACCGCCCTGGAGTACTTTACCCGGGAGGGAGGCATCTTCACGGTGGCCACCGGACGGGCCCACCCCACCTTTGCCCCTCATGCCCACTGCGCCCCCATCAACGCGCCGGTGGTGCTGTCCAACGGCTCGGCCCTGTACGACTTTGACGAGGACCGGATGGTGTACGAGACCTTCCTGCCCCTGCGGGTGCAGGAGGACCTGCAGCAGGTGGCACGGGACATCCCGGAGATTGGCTTTGAAGCCTACCACCACGACGATATCTACGTCTACCAGCCCAACGAGGTCACCCACCGGCATCTGACCCGGGCTGGGGCCACTGCGTCGGAGGTTCCCATTGCCCAGATGCCTCTGCCCTGGAGCAAGGTTATTTTGCAGCAGCGCAACGAGGTATTGCTGGAGACCCAGCGGTATATGCTGGATCGGTGGGCAAAGCACTACGAGGTCATTTTCTCCAACGCCGTGCTGCTGGAGCTCACCCGGAAGGGGAGCAACAAGGGTGGCATGGTGGCCTATCTGGCCAACTATCTGGGCTTGGACCCCAAGAAGATCTACTGCGTGGGGGACAACCAGAACGACATCCCCATGCTGGCCATCTCGGCCATCCCCTTTGCCCCCTCCAACTGCGCCCAGGAGGTCAAGGACTGGGGGGCCCGCATCCTGTGCTCCTGCGAGGAGGGCTGCGTGGCCCAGATCGTGGAGATTCTGGACTCGATTTATTAAAACACCAAAAGGGACCGCACCCAAGAGGTGCGGTCCCTTTTTCTTTCTGACCTTCCCCCCAGAGGGGGGAAGGTGGGCCCCAGGGCCGGATGAGGGGGGCTTACCGGAGGAGCCCCTCATCAGTCTCGCTGCGCTCGCCAGCTTCCCCCCAGAGGGGGGAAGCCTCTTCTTACACATAACCCAGCAGGCCCCGGACGGATACTTCGCCGGAGGACAGGGCCTCCTCGCTGCCGTCGGCCCAGCGTACCACCAGGGCGAAGGTGTCGTCCACCCCCACCGCCGTGCCGATGCGCTCCTCCTGGCCCCGCAGCACCTTGATCTGACGGCCCACAGTGATGCAGTCCGCCCGGTACCGCTCCAGCCAGCTGTCCCATTGCCCGGGAAAGTCCCGGTCCAGCCTGTCCAACGCGTCCAGCAGGGCGGCGGCCATCTCCGCCCGCCTGGGGGCCTTTCCCAGCGCCTGGGCCAGAGAGATGGCCACGGGAGCCACCTCAGGACCGAAATCCTCCTCGGTTTGGCTGAGATTGACGCCGATACCCGCCACCACATAGCGCAGGGCGGCGGTCTCTCCCTCCAGCTCCAGCTCAGTGAGGATGCCGCACAGCTTGCGCCCCTCCAGAATCACGTCGTTGGGCCACTTGATGCCCGGTCGTAGGCCGCACACCTGCTCCACCGCGTCGCACACCGCCACCGCCGACCAGGCGGTGAGGGCGCTGACCTGCTCCAGAGGGCAGTCGGGCCGCAGCAGGGCGGACAGGTAGAGTCCCCCCGGCGGGGACACAAAGCTGCGGCCCCGGCGGCCCCGGCCTCCGGTCTGGGTGGCCGACACCACCACCAGCCCCTCGGGCGCCTGATCCACCGCCCGGCGCTTGACCTCGTTGTTGGTGGAGTCCACCGTGTCCAGGCACACCAGGTTGGAACCGATCTTCCGGCCCGGGTCCATCAGCTCCCCGGGAGAGAGGAGATCGGGGGAGTCCTCCAGAGCATAGCCCCGGCGGGGGGCGGAGGAGATCACATACCCCTCCTGCCGCAGGCCCTCCATGGCCTTCCACACCGCCGCCCGGCTTACCCCCAGCTTCTGACTCATGGCCTCCCCCGACAGGGGAGTGCCCTGCTGGGCCTTCAGCAGTGCCAGCACCTCGTCCCGCAGCATGGTCATCCATCCTCTCTGCTTTCAGCGGGCGGCCATAAAGGCCGCCCCTGCGTTTTTTCTATGGTATATTGTAGCCTGTCTCAGCTCTTTTTGTCAACCAATTTGATTTTATGGTTGACATTCTTTGTATTGTAAACTATAATCATTATCAAGTTTACAATTCGGAGGTACCACCATGAAAGTCAAGTCTCTGGTCCACGTCGCCGTGATGGCGGCTCTCATTACCCTGTGCGCCTGGATCACCATCCCCACGGTGGTGCCCTTTACCTTGCAGACCTTTGCCATTTTTGTGGCGGTAGGCATACTGGGGGGCAAGCTGGGCTCCCTGTCCGTGCTGGTCTACCTGCTGCTGGGGGCGGTGGGCCTGCCGGTGTTCTCCGGCTTTGCCGGCGGCATCGGTCGTTTTGCCGGGGTCACCGGCGGCTATCTTATGGGCTTTCTGCTCATCCCCCTGGTGATGTGGGGGGCTCAGGTCCTCTTTGGCAAGGGCCCGGTGGTCTTTGCGCTGTCCGGTATTGTAGGGCTGGCGGTGTGCTACGCCTTCGGCACCGCCTGGTTCGTGCTGATGTACGCCGCCACCAGCGGTCCCATTGGGGTGGTGTCTGCCCTGTGGACCTGCGTCATCCCCTTCCTGATCCCCGACGGCCTCAAGCTGGCTCTGGCGCTGGTTCTCAGCCGGCGTCTGGCCCCTGTGATGGCAAAGACCATGGCGTGACTCATATCCCATGCCCCTGTCCCATATAGTAGAGACAAGACTATGTGGGAAAGGGGCATTGTCATGCCGTATGAAAGTGAACGGGGCCGGCCGGAGGCGGCCCACCATCTGATCCTGGAGGACCGGGAGCGCCTGTCAGTGTCCGGGGTGGAGGAGGTGGAGAGCTTTGACGAAAATACCATCGTCATGCACACCTCCCAGGGTACCCTGATCATCCGGGGGGAGAACCTGCACATTGAAAAGCTGAGTCTGGACGGCGGGGACCTGAAGGTGGAGGGGGATGTGGACTCCCTGACCTACGAGGACGGCCGGGGGGATAAATCCGGCGGCTTCTTCGGCCGTCTGTTCCGCTGAGATGGAGATCTGGGTATGGGAGCAGGCCCTCTTTCTGCTGGGGGCGGTGGGCCTGGGAGCGGCGGCGGGGCTGGTATATGACCTGCTGCGCATCCTGCGGGTACGCCTGCCCCTCCCCCTCATCGGCGGGCTGCTGGACCTGGCATTTTGGCTGATGGTCACGGTATCCCTCTTCGTGTACACCACAGTGGCCGGCCGGGGAGAGGTGCGGGGCTATCTGCTGGCCGGGGTGCTGGCCGGCGGCGCAACTTATTTCTGGGCCCTGAGCCGGGGCTTTTTGTGGCTGGGCTACCGGCTGGCAGATTTTATTGGGGCGGTTTGGCACATCGTCACACTACCCCTTGTGGTGGTGGGGAAGGTCTGTAAAAAAATCGGAAAATCCGCAAAAAAAGCCTTCCATTATGAGCCGAAGTGGTATAAAATAAATGCAATATCCGATGAAACGGAAGATACCCTCCGGTCAGACCAGGCCGCCGACGGGGAAGGAGTCACCCATGAAACTCAAGAAAGCATCCCTTCTGACCAAACTCGTCATCCTGGCGCTGCTCATCGGCACGGCCACCGGCCTGCTGACCATGCGCGGTCAGCTTCAGGCCGCCCAGGCCGATCTGGCCGCCGCCCAAAAACAGGTGGAGGAGCAGAAGCAGGTCAACGCCGACCTGGCGGACGCCGTGGAAAACAGCGGCGATCCTGACCGGCAGGCTGACCTGGCCCGGGAGAAGCTGGGCCTGGTGGAACCGGGCGAATACGTCTTCCAGTTCACCGATTGAATTTTGAAAGAGAGGATTTTTCAGGCAAATGGAGTTTGGTGTTGGTACGATTGTGGAAGGAAAGGTCACAGGCATCACGAAGTTCGGCGCTTTCGTCTCGCTGCCCGAGGGCAAATCGGGGCTGGTGCATATCTCTGAGATCGCCTATTCCTATGTGAACGATGTAAAGGATCATCTGAAGGAAGGGCAGGAGGTCAAGGTCAAGGTCATCGGCATCGACGAGAACGGCCGTATCAACCTCTCCATTAAGAAGGCTATGGATCCGCCCCCCCGTCCCGTCGGTCACGGCGGTCAGGGCCGGCCCGGCGGACGTCCCGGCGGCTTCAACGGCGGTTTCCGGGGCAAGCCCGCTCCCGCCGAGCCCACCACCTTTGAGGACCGGCTGAAGCAGTTTATGGCCTCTTCCGACAGCAAGCTGTCCGAGCTGCGCCAGGCTGAGCGCCGCAGCTCCCGCCGCGGCGGCCGGAAGTAATTCCATCCGTACATCACAAAAGACCTGCTGCACCTGTGCAGCAGGTCTTTTTCTTATCCCCCCAGCACCTGCCACACCCCCAGGGCGATGAGGAGCAAGCCGGACAGCGGGAGGGCAAACCGGCCCAGCAGCCGCCCGGCCACCTTGTCGGCCAGTACCCGGCCCAGGGGCAGGGCGGCCAGGGTAAGTACGAAATTGGCCAGAGAGGCCAAGCCTGGGCCTACGCCGGAGGCGCCGGCGGCCACACCCACCCCGGCGTTGTTCACCGCCAGGGCGGCGGCCAGAGCCACCCAGCCCAGCAGGCTTTTCCCGGCGGCGGGAGTATCCTCCTGTCCGGGATCGCCCAGGCCCCGCAGCCAGTCCAGCACAAACCACAGCCCGATCCCCGCCAGCACCAGGCCCCCCAGGGCTCCGGCAAAGCTGCGGCCCAGAGTGGCAGCAGCTCCCTCGCCCAGCACCAGGGACAGCCAGGTGATGAGGGTGGTCAGCACCCCGATGACCAGGGTATGAGCAGGGGAGGGGCGCACCCCCCGCACAGCCCAGCCCATGGCCAGGATGACCGTATCAAAATTACAGGCGGCGGCAAACAGGACCGCCGCCGCCAGCATGGAAAACCACTCCATGGAGCACCTCCTGTTCCGCCCATTCTATTCGGGGTACGAATCAGTGGTGCATGGGGTGGTTTTTTGCGGGGTGCTGTGCTATACTGAGTTTTAAGCGAATCACGAGGAGGTCTGTCATGGACAGTAAGGAAGTATTTCTTCAGATCTACCGGGACAACATCCACCGGGAGGGCTCCGACGCTCTGCTGGACTATCTGGAACACAAGAGCGACTTTTTCACCTCTCCCGCCTCGGCCCGATTCCACGGCTCCTACCCCGGCGGTCTGTGCGAGCACAGCGTCAACGTCTACCGCTGCCTGGAGGCCTACCTGGAGCGGGAACGGGTGCGGGAGCTGTACGGCCTGGACTACGCCCCGGAGACGGTTGCCCTGGTCTCCCTCCTCCATGACGTATGCAAGATCGGCTGCTACCGGGGCGGCACCCGCAATGTAAAGGGCCCCGACGGCAAGTGGCAGAGCGTGCCCACCTTCTTCTACGAAGATACTCTGCCCTACGGCCACGGGGAGAAGAGCGTGTACATCCTTTCCGGCTTTTTGCGCCTCACCCGGGAGGAGGCCATGGCCATCCGCTGGCACATGGGCTTCTCCGGCGATGAGGACAAGCGGCTGGTGGGTCAGGCCTTCCAGCAGTACCCTCTGGCCTTCGCCCTCAGCGTGGCGGACATGGAGGCCACCTATTTTCTGGAGAAAGACGAGGCGTAATCATTTTGGCAAAGCGAGAAAACGATTTAGGACGGGACCCGGTAGGCAAGCTGCTGCTGCGGCTGGCCATTCCCACCGTCACCGCCCAGCTGGTCAATGCTCTTTACAACATTGTGGACCGGATGTACATCGGTCATATTGAAGGGGTGGGGGATCTGGCCCTCACCGGTCTGGGGGTCTGCTTCCCGGTGCTGATGTTCGTCTCCGCCATCTCCGCCCTGGTGGGCATGGGCGGCGGCTCCCGGGCAGTGGTACGGATGGGCGAAGGAAAAGTGGAACAGGCCAACGCCATCCTGGGCGGCTGCTTTACCCTGCTGGTGGTGCTCAGCCTGGTGGTCACTACAGTCTTTCAGCTGATCAAACAGCCCATGCTTCTCCTCTTCGGCGCTACTCAGGAGACCATTGGCTATGCAGTGGAATATCTTTCTATCTATCTGTGGGGCACCATTGCGGTGGAGCTCTCCCTGGGCCTCAACTTCTTTATTACCGCCCAGGGCTTTTCCACCATCGGCATGGCCACCGTGCTCATCGGCGCTGTGATCAACATTGTACTGGACCCCATTTTTATTTTCGGGTTTGGAATGGGCGTACAGGGCGCCGCCCTGGCTACCATTACCGCACAGATCGTCTCCGCCGTCTGGGTGGTGCGCTTCCTGTCGGGCAGCCGCACCAAGCTGAGACTGCAAAAGCGCTTCTTCCGTTTGAACTTTAAGGTGCTGGCCCCTGTGCTGGCCCTTGGAATCTCCCCCTTCATCATGCAGTCCACCGAAAGTCTGGTCAATATCGCCTTTAACTCCTCCCTGAAGGCCTATGGCGGCACCCCTGCCGTGGGCGCCATGACCATCTGCTCCAGCATTATGCAGGTGTTTTATCTGCTCTTCCAGGGCCTGAGCCAGGGCGCACAGCCCATCATCGGCTTCAACTACGGCGCAGGCAACCTGGACCGCGTCAAAAAGACCTTCCGCCTGCTCATTACCTGCGCCCTGACCTTCAGCTGCACCGCCTGTCTCGCCATTGAACTGTTCCCCGGCGTTTTTGTGGCCATGTTCAACGACAAGCCGGAGCTGGTATCCATCGCCGTCTGGTCTCTGCGGATCTACGCCGCCGGTATGTTCATGCTGGGCATTCAAAACGCCTGTCAGCAGACCTTTGTGGCCCTGGGGCAGGCCAAAGTCTCTCTTTTCCTGGCTCTGCTGCGTAAGGTGATCCTGCTCATCCCTCTGATTTTTATCCTGCCCCTCCTGTTCCAGGACAAGGTAATGGCAGTCTTTCTCTCTGAGCCTGCCGCCGACATCCTGGCCGCTATCACCACCGGGTCGATTTTCCTGTGGCGGTTTCCCCGTATCCTGGCCCGCCGGCAGGAGGAGTTGGAGCACAAACACGCCTGAACCCAAACAAAAAAGGAGGTATCGCCAAGGCGATACCTCCTTTTTTCGTTAATCTTCTTCGTTGGTCTGGAGCTGGCCCGCCTCCCGCAGGGTGCGGCGCAGGCGGCTGAGCGTCACCTGGGTCATGCCCAGGAAGGAGGCCACGTGCTTGCCGCTGACATGGCGGTGCAGGTCCGGATAGGCCCGCAGAAACCACTGATAGCGCTCCATGGCGTCATACTGGTACATGGCGGCCTTCACCTCCCAGTGGCGCTTGAGGGCATCCAGCAGAAAACCGCTGTACAGGCGGTAGAGCTGGGGGTGTTCCTCCAGCAGTTCCAGCACCAGGCTCATGGGCAGCTCCAGCACCAGGCTGTCGGTAAGGGCCTCAATGTTGATGGTGGCCGGCTCCCCCAGAGCAATGCAGGCGGTAGCGGGAGATCCCGGCTCAAAGGCAAAGCAGTCGGTGATATCCCGGCCGCCAGCGTCCAGGAAGTAGCCCCGCAGCAGCCCCTGGACCAAAAAGGTCAGCTTTGCCGGAACCTCGCCCTCCCGGTAGAGCAGGTGGCCCTTTTTCACACTCCGCAGCTCGCTCCACTCCGTGAGCCGCTGGATGAGAGCCTGGTCCGACAGTCCAAACAGGTGATGGTATAACTCCGGCAGATCCATCTCTCATCCCCCCAGTACAAAATATGAGTACTTTATTTTATCATATTTTGCGTGGTTTCTACATTATCCTAGGTTAAATTCCATAAAATTGTTGTCCAAATAAAGGCAGGTGCCGTGTCATACCCGAGGGGTCAGTCCAGCCAGGCGGCAAAGAATGGCTGCCGTCTCCGCCCGGCTGATATTGGTATCACCGTGGAAGTTTCCATTGCTGTCTCCCTCCACGATGCCGGCCCGGTACCACAGGTAGACCACGGGGCCGTAGGGATCGGTCTCGTGTACGTCGGGTACCTCACCGTTGAACACCACTTTGATGACCTGCTTCTCCTCCTGGGGCACCGCCCGGTCCAGCAGGTCCACCATCTGGAAGCGGGTGGCCTTGTTCAGCATGGTGGACAGGGGCACCTCGCTGGTGGTAAACAGGCCCTGATCCACGCAGTAGTTGTAGGCGCCCAGGTACCATACGCCGTCAGAGGCGGGAACGCTCTCCCCCTGGCGATCGGCATGGAGCCGGGCGGTAAGGGTGACCACCTCGGCCACGGTGAGGGTGCCGTTGGGGCTGAACTTGTCGCCGCCGGTACCCTTCATCAGGCCGGCCTGGGCGGCCTTCGCTACATAGTCGGCGTACCACTGGCCGGCGGGCACGTCGCGGAAGGAGATGCTGCCGCTCTCACCGCCGCCGGGCAGAGCCACGCCGTCCATCAGCTTGGTCAGGGTATCCACCCGGTCTACTCCGGGAATCCCCAGGTCGCCGCTGATGTTGGGCCCGCACACCCACAAAGAGCCGTCCTTCTTCAGGAACAGCACGCCGTAGTCATCGCTGTGCGACACGGCATACACGTCCTTGGCCACCACCACGGGGGTGGACTGACACGTCACTTCGTCGTAGGGATTACCCAGGCTGGTGTAGTTTCCGCCGGCACGGTTGAGCTGGTTATTTTCGTTGCGGCCCCAGCCGTAGAGGGTTCCGTCACTGGTGATGGCGTAGGCGGTGCTGCCGGCGCTGGCATACACCACGTCGTCCATGACCTTGTAGGGAGTGTCGTACCAATAGCTGTTGCCCTGCTGTTCGCCATAGTCTCCGCCGTTGCCGATCTGGCCGCAGGAGCTGTCTCCCCAGGTCCACAGGGAACCGTCGTTCTTAATGACCATGGTGTTCTGCCAGCCCAGGTCAAAGGCGGCCACGTCGTTCATGATGTGGGTGAGGGGAATCAGCTGGTTGCCAAAAACATAGTCCTGGGCGTTTAGGTTGGACAGGTTGCTGATGCCGCAGGACCACAGGGTGCCGTCCTCCTTCAGGGCCATCCAGCCCCAGCCGGTACACTGGGCCTGCTTCACATTGTCCATCAGCTTTACCGCCTCGTACACCGAGGTCATGTCCTGCCGGCTGTTGTCGCCGGTGATGCAGCTCATATCTCCCCAGCCCCACAGGGTACCGTCGGTCTTGAGGGCCACATAGCACAGGTAGTTGCCGTCAAAATAGGACACATCGTCCATCACCTTGATAGGCTGGCTCTGTTTGCCCTGGTCCCTGTAATTTCCGGAGATGGCGCTCGCATTGCCCCACATCCACAGGGAATGGTCCTTTTTGACGCACCAGAAGTTCCCAACGGACAGGCAGTCGTCCATCACCTTGACAGGGGTGTCCTGGTAACGGTTTCCGTACTGGTCCTCCTGATTGTACTTGCCCAGGTCGGCCGCCGAGGCGCTCCACATCCACACAGAGCCGTCGGTCTTAAGGGCGGCCTCGGAGTCAATGGTGGGGGCGGCCAGCATCCGCTCCACGCCCACTGAGTGGGCATCGCCGGGGTCGGGGGTAGGCTCCGGGTCGGGGGTGGGGTCGGGATCAGGCTGCTGCCCGCCGCTTTCCCCAACGGGATAGGAGTGGATCCCGGAGCCGTCCAGTACATAAAACACGGGCGTGGAATCGAAGGTGGAGTACCACACCACCTTGCCGTCCCAGCTGATGGGATGGCAGCGGGACAGCCGCACGCCGTCGGCGGTCTTAATGTCGGAGACGGTGCCGTCGGCGGAATAGGCGGCATACTGAACGCTTTCTTTATTGTAATAGTAGCCGTTATCCCATTTTTCAGCCAGCTGCCACAGGATGTAGCCGCCCTCCGGACCGGTGGGGACCAGCACAGGCTGGGAGCCGTACAGGTCGGAGCCGCTGGGCCAGGAGGTGATCTGGCGCACGGTGGTGCCGCTGGGGGAAATATCGTCCTTGCTGGTATAGCTCAGGAAGATGTTCATGGGGTCTTGTCCGATGGTGGAGGCCGAGCCCTTGCCGGTGCTGCTGTAGGCCGCCAGGTAGCCGGAGGCGGTCTCCGCCAGGTCGGTCACATTGGCGCCGGTGGTATTCTCGCCCACCCTGCCGGACCATGTGGTCAGGTTGAAGGTCTTGCAGCCGTTGGCGAAGGTGTCGCTCCCCGCCTTGTTGTCGTAAAGGGACAGGCAGGCCCCTCTGGGGTAGGCGTCGCCGTGGTCCAGGGCCACCAGACGGCCCTGGCTGTCCACCAGGATGAACTGGTTGAAGGAGTGGGACACATAGCCCTTGTTGGCCACCACGTCGTGATAGCCGTCGGTGATGGTCATATCGGACTGGCGCACCGAGAAGGTCAGGTTGGCCTGGTGGTTCAACCCGCCGCCCGACCGGTACATCTCATGGCTGGTGCGCACATAGAGGTAGCCGTTGTACTCGTCGCACCGCAGGCTGCCGGCGTCAAAGGGGATGGTGGTGTTGGCCCCCCGCAGGCTGGCCTGGCCCAGGCGGTTGAAGTCCTTGTCGTACTTCACCACCCGGATGACCTCGGCGTTGTCGTCCTCACTGGGGTTCTCCTGGCCGAAGATCAGGAAGTTGTAGTCCTCACCGGCATAGAAGCCGCCCCACAGGTCCAGCTCCATCTCCAGATCCACCGAGGAGATCAGCCGGAAGCTGCTGTCGTAGGTCTCAGCCACCAGCCTGGGATAGGCGCTCCACTTGATGAAATTTCCCTGGGCATCGACGATTTTGACACCCTTGAAATTTTCCACCCGCACCAGGTTGTCGCCGTCCTGGTACAGGTAGGCGTCAATGGGCACCGCCCAGTTGCCGTTGTAGGTACCGCCGGCAATGTTGGATCTCAGGGGCGTCAGCTCCGCGGCCCAGGCCGCCGGCAGCATGGAGATGACCATAGCCAGAACACACAGACAGGAAAGCAGTCGTAAAGATCGTTTTTTCATCGGGCATTCTCCTTCTCTTGATTTGGGATGTTGCAGGGGCTTTGTCTGTTAGTGTTCTGAACCGGCAGACTGGTTTTAAGGCCGGACAAATTTTTTAACTTTTTTCCAACGACCGCGTCCCGGTCATTATGCGTTTACGGTGACCTGGAAGGACACGTTGTCGGTAAAAGTCAGCACGCCCTCCTGACTATCCACGCGCAAGGTGACTACGCCGCTGATGGTGGCTGTGCCCGGGGCGTTGGCAGTGAGCTGACAGATTGTGGGCTCCTGGTTGCCCACCGTCACCACCGACGGATCGCTGCTGCTCCATGCGGTAGAGGCAATGGTAAAGTTGGTATACAGGGAATAGGAAGAAAATCCGTGATACCGGCTCTGCCCCACATTGAGGGTGATGCCGTCCAACTGGTAGTCCCAGGGCACTTCATCCTTGGCCTGCACCGTAATGGTATAGTGGACGTCGGGTTCCCGGGGGCTGACAGCCGTCAGCACCACCGTGCCGGGGGACAGGATGGTAAACCAGCCGGAACTGTCAATGGGCGCCACACTGGGATTGGAAGAGCTGTAGCTCAACCCCGCCGGCAGACCGGCGTCAGAGGGGTTCAGATTTCCCCACTGTCCTCCAAAGCTGTAGCCGCGCCCCAGCTCAGCGCTCATGCTCCGGTTCTCCACCACCGGGGTGGGCGTAGGTGTGGAGGTTGGCCTGGGCGTGGCCGTGGGCCTTGGAGTAGCGGCAGGCGTGGGAGAGGGCGACGGGGTAGGGCTGGGGGTGGCGGATGGGGTGGCTGTGGGCGTGGGACTGGGCGTGGCTGTGGGCGTGACCGAGGGAGTAGGACTGGGGGTGGCCGACGGCGTGGCTGTGGCGTCAGGGGAGGGCACAGCAGAGGGGGACGGGGTGGGGGAGACCACAGCCATCACCGGAACGCTGGGCTGAGGCTCCTGCTGGGGCCGGGTGGCCAGAAACACGCCGCCCCCCGTGGCAACAGCCCCCGCCACCAGCAGGATGGCCAGCTTGCTGCCCAGGGTCAGACCGCCGCCGGCCGTGGAGGCGGTGGTGGCAGCGGCAGTTGCGGCGGAAACCCCCGCGGCAGAGCCCGCCGCTGCCGCCGCGGTGAGGCCCAGGGCCCCCTTGACGGCCAGCAGCCCCCGCTCCATGGCCTGCTGGTCCACCGCCAGATTCTGCTCCTGGAGCAGCAGAGCCAGGAAGAGCAGGCCCGGGTTGAGGGCATGGAGCCGCACCCCGTCCCGCTGCTCCCGCTGAAGGATCAGTTTCTCCAGCGCCTTACGGGCATAGTTCAGGCGGCTCTTTACCGTGCCCTCGGCGCATTCCAGAATAGACGCAATGTGTTTAACAGGGCACTGGTCATAGTAGTAGAGCATGACGGCGGTGCGCTGCTCATCGGGGAGTTGGTCCACCAGCTCTCCCAAAATCAGGCCCGTGTCCCGCTCACACAGGGTATCCTCCGGCGAGGACACAGGCGGGCCGGAATCCAGAAGGTCAAACATAGCCTCCTCCTCCAGAGCGAACTCACGGGAGTCGGTCAGCATCTTCCGCTGATGGAGGGCCAGCCGGACCGCAATACCGCCGATCCAGGACCGCAGAGCCTCCGGGTCCTTCAGCTTGTCGATGGAGCGGAACACGGTGATAAACACATCCTGTACTACCTGCTCAGCCTGATCAGCCTGCCCCAGGATCTTCATGGCCTGGAGATAGACCATGCGGTAACAGGCCTGATACAGTTGGGTGAAGACTTCCTCATCCCCCGCCCGAAGCCGGGCTACCGCCTCGGTGTTGGACAGATCGGACAAAAGCTGCATATGACTTCCTCCCTTTGGAACGTTTCTGTCTGTTGGTGCCGGAAGAGACTCCGCCGGTTTTATCCTCACGGAAATTTTACCTCAGTTTTACTCCATTGTACCACCATTTTTTCTTGCTTGAAATATCTGACTGGTACAAAAAGACAAAGCGGGGCGCACCCTGAAAAGGCGCGTCCCGCTCAGTTTGTTCAGTCACATTACCTCAACCACATATTTTTTCAGCAGTTCTATGGGGTGGTAGGCCTGCTTGGCCCGCCGCAGGCCCGGGTCCCCCATATCCTCTTCCCGGTTAATATAGGTCACGTTTTCCCCTGCGTAGGCTGCGGCAAATTGATTGACCAGCATCTGATAGGCGCCCTTGCAGCTTCGGTCCGCCTTCTCGATGTGGGTGAACAGGGTGTCGTTGACGATCTCTCCCAGGGAGAAGCCCACGATGGACCCGTCGGCGGTAAGCACGCCCCCCACCATGCCGTACCGGTCCAGGTTTTGCAGCACCTCCAGGACCCGGCGGTTTTCCTCCCGCTCCGTGTCCCCGGCGCCCGCGCCGGACAGATAGGTCTGGGTGAAAAAGGCCTCCACCGCCCCCAGGTTTCCGGCGGTCAGGGGTTCAAAGGACCACCCCTCCACGCCCCGCTTAAACTGGCTGATCTGATTGCGCTGGCCACTGTACCGCTTGCCCGCCAGCCGGGCCAGATCGGAGGCCTGATACAGGTAGTCGGCGAAATCGGTCTGCTCGCTGACGGTACACCCCGGACAGATGGCCTGAATTTCCTCCAGATCACACTCCGGGACGGTGCAGAACCGCAGCGGGCCGCCCGCCGTCAGCTGCTTGAGTTCCTCGATGCCGGCGGCCATATCGCCCCCCAGGGGGAGATTGTAGTATACCTGGCCGTCCTGGTCGTGGAGGCGGGAATAAAAGATCCCTCCGTCCATGGCATACTCCATTTTATAGTAATTCCGCCACATGAACATTCCGCCCACGGTAAAGTCGCAGGTCCTGGATCTCATCTGCCGGAAACAGGGCTGAACAAGGGGGACCTCGTTCAGTGTCAGTTGCTTGAATTGCATAGAGTCTCGTTCTCCGTAATCTTTTAAGATGAAGGGCCGCCCGGCTTGAAACGGCGGAGACCGGCGTCTCCACGGTATCATACCCTTTTTTGTCCTTTTTCTTCCATAAGACGGCCCATTTTTCGCTCTGACGCCCCTCTATTATCTACCAACCCGCTCTACATTACAAGTCCCTTTCCTGCCTGGGCAGAAATATCTGTGGGCCCCCTTCATATACTCCGCCAGTGGAGGAACGCGTGGAATGGCCCATCCAGGCAGGACAGCAAACGCCCATACAGACAAAAAGGCGGCATAGGTCAGTGCCCGTAAACGGGCTGACCTATGCCGCCTTTTTTCATTTTATTCGCACTTTTCCAAAGGATACTTACAGGACTTCTTCCTCGGCGGATGTTTCCAGCGCCTTCTTTAAGGTCTTGTCCGGGATAACAAAGCGGTTCATGACGTAGTATGCCAGCGCAGACGTTACGATGCCCAGCATGGCGCCATAAAGCGGAATCAGAAGATTGGTGGCAATGCCCACCGCAATACCAACAACAGACGCCACAGAAATCTTTGTCTCAATTTTATCTGCCGTCATTTTATACTTGCGCTTGAACCCATAATAGTCTGCAATCAGCACGCCAATGACAGGGCAGAAAATAAAGCCGGTAAAGTCTACCCAAAGCATAAAAGAGGAGTACAGATCCACCAGCGTAAAAACAGTGGAGATACAAAATGGGAACAGCAGGATCACTGCCTTGTTTTTGATGGGAAGCAGGGACGTAAAGCCCAACGAGGTGCTGTAAAACGACTCGGAGTTTGTTGTCCATGTCAGCAGCAGCACAAGAACGGCGGAAAGGCTGGTGAGTCCCAACGCATTAAAGATATTGGGAACATCTCCATATCCTGTGGCCAGCGATGTGATGGCTCCCACGCCATAGACGATTGGCGCACACAAAACAAACGCCAGAGCGATTGCGACGGCGGAATCCTTTCTGGACCGTGCAAAGCGGTGCGTATTGGGGCTGTTGATGACCGCACCAATCCAGGAAAAAAAGATTCCATTTACGACAAAAAAGAACGATTTGGGGTCAGTGGGTTCTTTGGTAATGACGGAGGCAATGCCATGCAGCCGTTCCACCTGAAACAGCGCAATGACAAATATGACAAGGATCAGCGGCACCGCAAGTTTTGAAATGATGCTCAGCCCGTCAAAGCCGGTCCACACCGTTACAATAAACAGCAGGTTGATTAAAATGCCGGCAATGGCAAAGCCAACAGGAGTGGCCAAAAAAGGAATATAAAAGGAGAGCAGTTCAATCACCAGTATGGTTCCGATGCCGGCCCAGCCCAGCCGAACAAGCAGCTGCAAAACGATAATGAATTTTCCTCCCACCTGGCCAAAGCTGTACTTTACCAACTCAAATACGCCCAGGCCGGTATCCGCTCCGATGCCGGCGACCGGTATCGTAACCAGTGTCAAAAGTACATTGCCCAGCAGAATCGCCCAAAACGCCTGGCTCAACGGAAGGAATGTACCCACTTTTCCGCCGTAGACCACCTTGGATACGGCAAAAATCATGCCCGCCATAATAACAAAGATGCTTACCCAGCTCTTTCTTCCATCCGCTCGAATGGAGTCTGTGCCATATGTGCTGGATTGGTTGGATTTGCTCATTGTTCAATCCCTCCTTACGCGGCAATCAATATCTATGGACAACAGTTCTCAAACCAAACAGCCATTCAATCCAGTTTTCTTAATCACGCAGATCGGGCAAATTGGTGATGTCATTGGGAGCAAATACCTCTATATCACCATCGGGAGAAATCTCGACCCGCATACGGTCGTAAGCCATGCACAAAGGCCCGTCATAGCAGGCTTTTACGCGCTCTACAATGCGATTGTCCCCCTCGATGCCAGAGTAACCCATTTTGCTTACATGGGACAGTACGGTCATTCCGGGCTTTGTTTTGTTGGCAATGTCAGCGACTTGTTCCGGTGTGGTTTGTCTCGACATGATCATGGCGGTCCAAGGGGAATGTTTCAGCCGTTCCTCGTCCACGACATTTACATTGGTCACCAGGACATCACAATCTTTTCCGTATGTAATAATATTTTCGTGATAGGTGGTGTCTCCGGTAAGGGTCACTACCCGCCCTCTATGCTCCAGGCGAAAGCCAAACGCAGGATAGTTGGGGACATGGATGACTTCAAACGCAGTGATCTTTACCTCTCCATCATCATAAATAACACCCGTTTTTTCAAATTCCTGGACGTACATGGGCAGATATTCTTTTTTTGCAAAGCTGGTGGGACGCATTTTGCAGTCCTCTGCAAACATTTGGACAATTCCATCTGTCATGGGCTTTGTTTTTGGGGGACCCCAAATATGCAGATTGGGCCGTGCGATCAAGAACCACGGCGCCATCCACAGATTGGGCAGGCCCTCCGTGTGGTCGCTGTGCAGATGGGTAAGAAATACTTTGTCTACTTTCTCAAGGGGAATACCGCACTCGTAGATTCTTTGTCCCACCCCTCTGCCGGCGTCAAAAAGGAAATGAGAATCGCCGACTTTTACCAGTGTAGCAGGCCCGAAACGATTTGCCTGATAGGACGGGCCGCCTGTGCCCAGCAAATAGATCGTAATTGGATTCGGCTTTGCTGCAACATCCGTTTTCATGGTAGAACTCCTTTCACAATAGAGCGGCAGTGGTTTGATGTCCGCTCCAGGAAATGTGTACGCCAGAAAGGGTTGCCGGTAATGGTCCTGCCCGCCTGCGCGTTTGTGCGGCCGCACCTTTCAAGCCGGAAACAGGCCCATATTGACGAAAAGCCCCCCTTTTTGTTGGCTCATTATATCACTTGTAGTCCTTTTTGAAAAATACTATAATATGATGAACATCATATATAAAATGCGATGAAAGGAATCTGAACATGACACTCAGGCAATTGCGAATTTTCTTGGAGGTGTGCAGCACAGGTAAGATCACCCAAGCGGCAGAGAATCTCTATTTGCCCCAATCCGTGGTAAGCCTGGCTGTTTCTGAGTTGGAAGAATATTATGGCGTAAAGCTGTTTGACCGTATTGCGAGGCGTATTCACATCACGCCTCAGGGAGAGCGGCTTCGAGAGTACGCAAGCCGTATTATTGCGTTGAGCGACGAGTCTGTACAAAGCTTGCGCGACAGCAGTGCCGGCGGTATTCTGCGGGTAGGAGGAAGCATTGCCGTAGGTGCAATTTTGCTGCCTAAACTGGTGGCCGCTTTCGGCAAAATCTCTCCAAAAAACAAAGTGGTTGTACAAATCAACACATCGGAAAACATTGTGCAGGCCATTGTGAAAAATCAACTGGATATTGGGATCGTGGAGCAAAACGCAGATCACAGCCAGATCTTCACAAAGACGATTTATGAAGACGATATGGTGTTTGTCTGTACACCACAGCACCCCTTCGCCAAACGAAAAAATGTTTCCATCGATGAGCTTATGGCACAGCCGTTGCTGTTGAGAGACCAGAGCAGTGCTTCCCGGTATTTATTGGACTCTCATTTTAATGCACTTTCCGACAATGCGCCTATCATCCCCCAGTGGGAAAGCATCAGCAACACAGCGCTGTCTTCGGCTGTCAAGCAAAACCTCGGAATCACATATGTGCCCAGACATCTGGTGTATGAATCACTGCGGGATGGTACGCTTTGCGAATTTCCGGTAGACGGCATCCATGACAAACGAACCTTTACTCTGATTTATCATAAAGATAAGTTTTTATCCCCAGCCCATACTTCTTTTATCGAACACTGTATCAACTATGTACGGGAAATGTCTGATTCCATTTAACTGAACCTTTCATAAAGAGGTGCCGGTGCTGCCGATAGGGCATATACCACCGGTTTCACCGCATCCACACAGGCATGATATATCCCACGCCTGCATACACTCCACCAGTGAAAGAAACGGGGAGTGTTGCTGCTTGAAAGGGAACATCGAGGAACGCGCCTGCCGGCTGGCGCTTTACATCATAGAGAACCGTGCCACGGTGCGGGCCGCCGCCCGGCAGTTCGGCATCAGCAAATCCACCGTACATAAGGATCTCAGCGAACGCCTGCCCTCCTTCAACCGGCCCCTGTACCTTCAGGTAAAGGGGGTGCTGGAGGAGAACAAGGCCGAGCGCCACATCCGGGGGGGCATCGCCACCCGGCGGAAGTACAAAGGCATTTAAGCAAAAACCGGCGGGCCGCTGACGCAGCCCGCCGGTTCAGACAGTCAAAAAAGTGGCTGCGGCCACTTTTTTGACTGTCTGCTAAACTTTTGAGGCCTTCCATAAGTCCTCAAAAGTTGTTTGATTGCACGCGAAAGGGAACCCTGACGGTTCCCTCAGCGTGTCGAGAAAGCTCGACACGCTTCTCAAAAATGCAAGCATTTTTTCGAGGGGATGCAGCCCGCTGCGTCGCACACGCAAAGCGCGCACGCTTGCGGGCTGAGAAGTGTTTTTTCCAAGGCTCATGTCCTTGGAAAAAACAGCTTCTGACTCTGTTTTGCCGCCTGCGGGCGGCAAAACTCTGCCGAGGGCTTTTCCGCGGTGCAAGAACTTATTTCTCTCTTGTATCAGTTCTGCCTTTTTTGACAGTCTGTCCCTTTCACACTATCCTTCCCTCCGAAACCTTTGGCCAGGGGGCTTTTTCGACAGTCTAAACCGGCGGGCTGCTGACGCAGCCCGCCGGTTTACTCTCTTTGATTACTTGGCGTAATCCACCACTTTGGTCTCCCGGATCATATTCACCTTGATCTGGCCGGGGTATTCCAGCTCTTCCTCGATCTTCTTGGCAATGTCCCGGGCCAGCAGCACCATCTGGTCCTCGCTGACCTTGTCGGGCGCCACCATGATGCGGACCTCCCGGCCCGCCTGGATGGCGTAGGACTTCTCCACACCGGGGAAGGAGGAGGTGACCTCCTCCAGCTTCTCCAGACGCTTGATGTAGTTCTCCAGGTTCTCCCGCCGGGCGCCGGGCCGGGCAGCGGAGATGGCGTCGGCCGCCTGAACCAGGCAGGCCACCACCGTCTGGGGCTCCACATCGTTGTGGTGGGCCTGGATGGCGTGGATCACGTTCTCGCTCTCCCGGTACTTCCGGGCCAATTCCACGCCGATCTGGACGTGGGAGCCCTCCACCTCGTGGTCGATGGCCTTGCCCAGGTCATGGAGCAGACCGGCACGCTTGGCCTCGGTGACGTCGGCGCCGATCTCGGCGGCCAGCAGGCCCGCCAGATGGCACACCTCGATGGAGTGGTTGAGCACGTTCTGGCCGTAGCTGGTGCGGTAGCGCATCCGGCCCAGCAGCTTGATGAGCTCGGGGTGCAGACCGTGGACGTTGGTCTCGAAGACCGCGCGCTCGCCCTCGGCCTTGATGGTGGCGTCCACCTCCCGCTTGGCCTTCTCCACCATCTCCTCGATACGGGTGGGGTGGATGCGGCCGTCCTGGATCAGCTTCTCCAGCGCCAGCCGGGCAATCTCCCGGCGGACAGGATCGAAGCAGGAGACGGTGATCACCTCGGGGGTGTCGTCGATGTTCAGGTCCACGCCGGTCAGGGTCTCCAGCGTGCGGATGTTGCGGCCCTCGCGGCCGATGATGCGGCCCTTCATCTCATCGTTGGGCAGGGGTACCACAGAGACGGTGGCTTCCGCCACATGGTCCGCGGCGCAGCGCTGGATGGCCAGGGACAGGATCTCCTTGGCACGCTGGTCGGCCTCCTCCTTGAACTGGGCCTCGATCTCCCGCACCTTCATGGCCGACTCGTGAGTCACTTCCTCGGCCAGCTGGCTGATCAGGTAATCCTTGGCCTCCTCCGCGGTGAAGCCGGAAATGCGCTCCAGCACTTCCATCTGGGTCTTTTTGACGGTGGCCACCTCTTCCCGGGCCTCTTCCAGCTCGGCCAGCTTGCGCTGCAGGGTGTCCTCCTTCTTCTCGATGTTCTCGGTCTTGCGGTCCAGGTTCTCTTCTTTCTGCTGCAAGCGCCGTTCCTGCTTCTGCAGGTCGGCCCGGCGCTCTTTTACTTCCCGTTCGTACTCGTTGCGGGCCTGGAGGATCTCCTCCTTGGCCTCCACCAGGGCCTCGCGCTTCTTGCTCTCGGCGCTCTTGATGGACTCGTTGATGATGCGCTTGGCCTCCTCCTCCGCGCTGGATATCTCCTTCTCCGCCACGCGGCGGCGGTACTGGATGCCGAGCACAAAAAACACCACAGCCGCGACCACGAACGCGATGACGGCTGCTAATATAATAGGCAACATGAGCCGGGTTCACACCTCCATCTGTTTGGATTTTTCGTTCAATCGTTTTGTTCAATTCCCATGTGGGCGGCGGGCACGGATTTGTCCGACCCGCACAAAAATTTGAAGAGCGTACCCCTTGCCCTTCAAAAAATGCACCGAAACTATTTTAAGGCTGTCCGCCTCTTCTGTCAAGAAAATTCGTCTCCGGAAGAATCCCTTCCTGCCTGATTTCCCGGGAAAAAACAGGACGCGCCGCAATTTTGCAGCGCGTCGGACAGCCTGTGTTCAAATCTGTACGATAGAGCCAGGGGCAGGGGGCTCCTCCCGCTGAAATTCCGTCATGGTACCCCAGTACCGTTTGGGCATATGGGTCATGCGGCATTTGGGGTTATAGCGGCCCTCAATGGCGATGGTATCATAAAACCGCCGCCACAGGGCCCGCCAATCCAGTTCGCCCGCCCTGGGTGGGGCCAGATCAAACCGGTCCAGAGGCACGATGGCCCACTTCCCCCTCTGGCAGAACAGGGCCTCCCGGTGGGTGCGGTCGTAGAGCACCAGCTTCTCCCCGGGGTAGCGGGCGGCAAAGTGGGGCCGCAGCAGGGGGAGTACCCGGTTTTTGGGCTCGATCTCTCCCACCAGGGCCCCGTCCTGGTCGGAAAAGCGGGTGAAACCCTTAAGCAGGTGGGCCTCGTGGGTCAGGTGCTGGACCGCCTTGCCCAGGACGGCCACCCGGGGGTCGGTGAGATCCCGCACCACCGACGGGCCCCGCTCATAGCCCAGCCGGAGGAAGTCCCACAGATGGAGCTCCCGCTCCTCCAGGCAGGTGAGAAAGCCGTAAGTCACCAGGCGGCGGCCCTGCTGGCTCATGCTCCGGTCCAGAGAGCGGTACACCCGCCGGGCCTTCTGGTCGTCGGTGTCCACCGTCCGCTCGGGCCACAGGGTCACCCGGCCGTCCCCGTAGGTGAGGAAACAGGCGGGCTCCTCCTTATTGGCGTAGGCCTCAAACACACAGGTAAGGAACCCGGCAAAACTGCCGTCATAGGAATAGGAAAACCTGGGCCAATCCATAGGGACCTCCTTTCACACCGGGATAGGACAGGCAGGCAACGGGGCGTCCAGAGGCCGCCCCCTACGATTTGGCGTAGGGGCCGGCGTCCCCGACGGCCCGCCGCCCTTTAAAACAGGGACAGCTGCTCCGGCTCATTCCCCGCCAGGGCCGGCTTTTCCAGGGCCACCAGGTGGCGGAGCACCCCGTCGGGGTTCACCCTTAACCCCTCCAGCATCTTTCCCGAGCAGGTAATGAAATACTGGGCCCGTTTCAGCACCACCCCCAGGGTTTTCAGGCCTGAGAAGGTGAGGGGTCCCACCCGCCGGGCGGTCAGGATCCGCCGGGCGGACACCACCCCGATGCCGGGCACCCGCAGCAGGGTCTCGTAGTCGGCCTTGTTCACCTCCACCGGGAACTGCTCCATGTGCCCCAGGGCCCAGGCGCACTTGGGGTCCACCCGGGTGTCAAAGTTGGGGTGGGCCTCGTCCAGCAGCTCCTCCGCCCGGAAGTGATAGAACCGCAGCAGCCAGTCGGCCTGGTACAGCCGGTGCTCCCGCAGCAGGGGGGGCTTGAAGTCCCGCCGGGCAGGGAGGAGGGCGCTGTCGGACACCGGCATATAGGCGGAGAAAAACACCCGCTTCAGCTTATATTGGTCATATAAGGCCTGGGTCAGGGTCAAAATGTGCTTGTCGCTCTCGGGAGTGGCGCCAATGATCATCTGGGTGGACTGGCCCGCCGGGGCAAACCGGGGGGCGTGCCTGTACTTCACCAGCTCCCCTTTGGATTGGGTGATGCCGTCCCGGATCTGGGCCATGGGGGCCAGAATGGCCTTTTTCTCCTTGTCGGGACACAATTTATGCAAGCTGTCCTCACTGGGCAGCTCAATGTTGACGGACAAGCGGTCAGCCAGCTGGCCCAGCCGCTGGGTGAGGGCCGGGTCGGCCCCGGGGATGGCTTTGGCGTGGATATAGCCGTGAAAGCCGTACTCCCCCCGCAAAAGGGAGAGGGCGGCTATCATCTCCTCGGTGGTGCGGTCGGGGCTGACCCACACCGCCGAGGAGAGGAAGAGGCCCTCGATATAGTTGCGCCGGTAGAAGCCGATGGTCAGCTCCGCCAGCTCCCTTGGGGTAAAGGCCGTCCGGGGCAGGTCGTTGGACCGGCGATTGACGCAGTAGGCGCAGTCGTAGATGCAGCGGTTGGTGTATAACACCTTTAGCAGGGAAATGCACCGGCCGTCGGCGGAGAAGGAGTGACAGCACCCGGCGGCCATGGTGCTCCCCATGCCTTTGCTGCCCCGCCGGTCCAACCCGCTGGAGGTGCAGGCGGCGTCATACTTGGCCGCGTCCGCCAGAATGGTCAGCTTGTCCATCAGATCCACTGTGCTCCCCCCTTTGGCTCCATTATATATCGAACAAACGTACCAGTCAAGAGGGGAGTTCTGGAACTTTTGTTCCCCATTCCGCCCTGCAATCCTCATTGCTTTTTCCTATTACAAGGTGTATAATTGCATAGATTAACCTTTAATAGAAACGAAACCATTCATGTTATCCGCTGTTAAGGAGGATTTTTTATGAACTATACCTTTGCACAGTATCAGGAGAGCGCCGACTACATCCGCGGCAAGATTGGTACCTTTGCCCCCAAGGTGGCCATGATCCTGGGCTCCGGCCTGGGCTACATGGGTGACATTGTGGAAAACCCCATTGCCGTGCCCTACGGGGAGATCCCCCACTTCAAGGCCTCCACCGCCCCCGGCCATAAGGGCCGCCTGGTGTTCGGCACTCTGGAGGGCCAGAACGTGGCCGTCATGCAGGGCCGGATGCACCACTACGAGGGCTACTCCTACGAGGAGGTGGCCTACGCCGTCCGGGTGCTGCGGCTGCTGGGCTGCGATACCCTCATCGTCACCAACGCCGCCGGCTGCGTCAACATGAACTGGAAGGCCGGCGACCTGATGCTCATCACCGACCAGATCAAGATCTTCATGGAGTCCCCCCTGCGGGGCGAGAACCTGCCCCAGTTCGGCGTCCGCTTCCCCGACGCCTCCCACCTGTACACCCCCGCCCTCCAGGAGCTGGCCCGCAAGACCGCCAAGGATCTGCGCATTCCCCTGAAGGAGGGTGTGTATATGTACTTCCCCGGCCCCCAGTATGAGACCCCCGCCGAGGTGCGCTTTGCCCGCATGGCAGGGGCCGACGCGGTGGGTATGTCCACCGCCCCCGAGGTCATCGTGGCCGGCCACTGCGGGATGCAGGTGCTGGGCTTTACTCTGCTCTCCAACATGGCCGCCGGCATCCTGAACCAGCCCCTCTCCGAGGAGGAGGTGCTGGAGGCTGCCGAGGCCTGCAGGGACAAGTTCTCCCGGCTGGTGCTCTCCTGCCTGAAGCAGATTGGGTAATCAGGCGCGGGGAAATACAGACCGGCTCGGGCAGCAGACGATATTCTTCCCCTCATCCGCCCCAGTGTACACACTGGGGCACCTTCCCCCAGGGGAAGGCTGTCTCCCCCGCCCATATCCTTTTATCACGACCAAAGGAGACAAGAACCATGTCTATTCTCATTCACAACTGCACCGCCGTGCTGATGGACGAGGCGGGCACCGTTATGCCGGGCGCCTATGTGGTGGTGGAGGGCACCAAGATCCGCTCGGTGGGCACCGAGCGGCCCTGGGGCCCCTTCGATCAGGAGATCGACGGCCACGGCAACGTGCTCATGCCCGGCTTTGTCAACGCCCACACCCATGTGCCCATGACCGCCATGCGGGGCTACGGCGACGGCAACAACCTGCAGGACTGGCTGCACAACTACATCTTCCCGGTGGAAGCCCGCTGGGACGACCGGGCCGTCCGGGCCTGCACCACTCTGGGTCTGGCGGAGATGATCGCCTCCGGCGTCACTTCCATTGCCGATATGTATATGCACACCGACATCATCGCCCAGGAGGTGGCCTCCGCCGGCATCAGCGCCAACCTGTGCTGCGGCGGCGTGCTCTTCGGGGACACCTTTGACCCCGCCACCCACAACGACTGCGTGGTCCAGCGGGAACTGACCGAGAAGTGGCACAACTACAACGACGGTCAGATCCGCATCGACGCCTCCATCCACGGGGAGTACACCTCCCGGAAGGAGTTGTGGCAGTGGATGGCCGACTACGCCCGGGAGCACGATCTGGGGATGCACGTCCATATCTCCGAGACCCGCGCCGAGCATGAGGCCTGCCTGTCCCGCCACGGCAAGACCCCCATCCAGACCCTCAACGACTACGGCGTGTGGGACGGCCGTGCCATTGCCGCCCACTGCGTGTGGACCACCCCGGAGGACTGGGCCATCATGGCCGAGAAGGGGATCTCCGCCATCCACAACCCCATCTCCAACCTGAAGCTGGGCAGCGGCATCGCCCCGGTGCCCGCCATGAAGAAGGCGGGGGTCAACGTGTGTCTGGGCACCGACGGCGTGTCCTCCAACAACTGCACCGACTTCTTCAGCGACCTGAAGTTTGCCGCCATCCTCCACAACGGAGCGGGCTGCGATCCCCTGGCCCTGCTGCCTCTGGACGCCCTGAAGATGGCCACCCGGGACGGCGGCATCGCCCTGGGCCGCCAGACCGGCGTGATTCAGGGGGGCTATGAGGCCGACCTGATCCTGGTGGACTTCTCCCACCTGAACCTGACCCCCTGCCACAGCGTGATCTCCAACCTGGCCTACGCTGCCCACGGCTCCGATGTGGTGATGAATATGGCCCGGGGCAAGGTCATATACAAGGATGGAGACTTTTTGACCATCGACCTGGAGCGGGTGCGACGGGAAGTGGCGGACTACGCCCTGCCCCTGCTGTTCCAGAACCATTAAGGGGGACTACCGTTGTCAAACCAGCAGAAGAAAAATAGCTTTTACGGCGCGGCGGCCATTCTGGCCATGACCACCATCATCGTCAAGGTCATCGGCGCCATCTACAAGATCCCACTGACCGCCCTGCTGTCCGACGAGGCCTACGGCGACTTCAACGCGGCCTACAACATCTACACTTTCTTTCTCACCATCTCCACCGCAGGCCTGCCGGTGGCCCTGTCCAAGACGGTAAGCGAGTGCAACACCCTGGGCCGCCGGAACCAGAAGTCCCGGGTGTTCCAGGTGGCCTTCTTCGCCTTTTTGTTCATGGGCCTGCTCAGCTTCGTGTGTATGTCGGTGTTCTCTCCCATTGTGGCCAAATATGTGCTGCAGAACAAGAAGGCCGTCTTTGCCGTGCTGGCCCTGTCTCCGGCGGTGCTGTGTACCTGCATCTGCTCCGCCTTCCGGGGCTACGCCCAGGGCCACATGAACATGGTGCCCACCGGCGTCTCCCAGGTCATTGAGGCCCTGTCCAAGATGTTCCTGGGCCTGGCCCTGGCCTTCCTCATCCTCAACTCCGCCATCCCCGACCAGGACCTGAAGAGCCGGCTGTCCGCCTCCGGCGCTCTGCTGGGCGTGTCCATCGGCTCCATTCTGTCGGTGTGCTATCTGGTCTTTAACCACATCCGCACCAACCGGCGGGATCGGACCCCCTCCAGCGACGTGCCCGACAGCAGCAGAAGCATCCTCTCCCACCTGCTCAAGCTGGCCATTCCCATCACCCTCAGCTCCTGCACCCTGTCCATCGTCAACCTCATTGACACCAACCTGGTGCAGAGCCAGCTGCAAACCGTGTTCACCGCCATTCAGGACGGCCTCACCGGCATCTCCAACAGCGTGCTGGACATCTTCCCCAAGGCCGTGGCCATCTTCCAGGACAACCTGGCCGCCTTCCAGGCGGAGGTGCTCACCAATCCGGACACCCAGCTCAACCCGGTGCTGGACTCCGCCCGGGGACTGTACGGTATCTACGGCAAGACCATGAGCATCTACAACCTGCCCTTCAACCTCATGGTTCCCTTTACCGCCTGCATCGTGCCCGCCGTGTCCGCCTGCATCGCCCGGCGGGACGGCCTGGGCGCCCACCGCACCACCGAGTCCGCCATGCGGGTGTCCGCCCTCATCGCCCTGCCCTGCGGCTTCGGCCTGTTCGCCCTGGGTACCCCCATCATCCAGCTGCTCACCGTGGGCAACGTGGATGAGACCATCGCCGGACCCCTGCTGTCCATCCTGGGCATCGCCTCCCTCTTTGTGTGCATCCAGGTGGTGGCCTCCGCCATCCTCCAGGCCAACGGCATCATCAACCTGCCCATCATCACCATGGTGATCGGCGGCGTGGCCAAGGTTATCGTCAGCTACACCCTGGTGGGCAACCCCAAGTTCATGATCTACGGCGCCCCCATCGGCACCCTGACCTGCTTTGTGGTGGTGTCGGTGCTCAACCTCATCGTCATCAAACGGATGGTGCCCCATCCCCCCCGGCTCATCCCCGTCTTTGTCAAGCCCCTTATCGCCTCCCTCCTTATGGCGGCGGCGGCCTGGGGCTGCCAGGGTCTGCTGGCCCGGTTCTTCTCCGGCTCCTTCCTGATGAACGCCATTGCCACCGGCGGCGGCATCCTGGCCGGCGTGGTGGTGTACGTCATCCTCATCGTGGTGCTGAAGGTGCTGTCCAGGGAGGACCTGGAAATGATGCCCAAGGGCGATAAGATCGCGAAACTCTTGCGCATCCGCTGAGTTTTTTGGAAAAAGAGGTTGCAGGAGGCCTTGAAATATGGTAGATTTTCAGTATAAGGATTCCTATGACGTCCGGGACCTGGAGGAGATCGTACGCATCCTCCGCGCCCCCGGCGGCTGCCCCTGGGACGCGGAACAGACCCATGAGTCCATCCGCCGCAACTTCCTGGAGGAGGCCTATGAGGCCGTGGAGGCCATTGACGAGCAAAACCCCGATCACCTGAAGGAGGAACTGGGGGACGTGCTGCTCCAGGTGCTCTTCCACGCCCGTATGGAACAGGAGGCCGGCCGGTTCGATCTGGACGATGTGGCCGACGGCGTGTGCAAAAAGCTCATTTACCGCCACCCCCATGTGTTTGGGGACGTGAGCGTGTCGGGCACCGGCGAGGTGCTCACCAACTGGGAGGAGCTCAAGCGCAGGGAAAAGGGCCAGGCCACCAACACCGACGCCCTGGACGCCGTGGCCCGCTCTCTGCCCGCCCTGTGGCGTGCCGAGAAGGTGCAGAAAAAGGCCAAAAAGGCGGGCTTCGACTGGCCGGATATCTCCGGCGCCCTGGACAAGCTGTCCGAGGAGCTGGAGGAGCTGAAAACCGCCGTGGCCGAGGGCACCAACGTGGAGGAGGAGCTGGGGGACCTGCTCTTCTCCGCCGTCAACGTCTCCCGCTTTCTGAAGGTAGACCCGGAGGAGGCTCTGGGCCAGGCCACCGACAAGTTCATCGGCCGCTTCGCCAAGGTGGAGGAGCAGGCCGCCGCCCAGAATCAGTCCATGGAGGGCATGACTCTGGAAGAACTGGACAAGCTATGGGAGCACGCCAAGGAAACTTAAAGGCAGACGCCTTAAGTAAATAACAAGTACAACAGAGCAAAACAGGAGGAAAGCAGCAACATGAACAAGGCTGAACTGATCAATGCGGCCGCCGAGAAGGCCGGCCTGTCCAAGAAGGATACCGAGACCGCCATCAACGCCGCCATCGAGGTCATTTCCCAGTGCCTGGCCGAGGGCGATAAGGTCCAGCTGGTGGGCTTTGGCGCCTTTGAGGTGAAGTGCCGTGCCGAGCGCACCGGCCGCAACCCCAAGACCAAGGAGAGCATTAAGATCCCCGCCTCCAAGGTGCCCGTGTTCAAGCCCGGCAAGGCCCTGAAGGACGTCGTGGCTCAGTAATCTGACCTGATAAAAATTGCCCGTCCGGAAGGACGGGCATGAGACTGCCGGAAAAGACCGCGGGTCTTTTCCGGCAAAGGGCTGCATGACGGATGGGGCTCGATTTCTTGTGAAATAGTCACCCCATCCGTCATGAGAAGAGTCCTTTCCCAGGATATGTCCTGGGAAAGGACTAATTCTGATTTGATTCCGTCGCCTGCGGGCGACGGAACTCTGCGAGGCTTCCCTTGGGGGAGATCTTTTCACAGACTGATGCCCGTCCGGAAGGACGGGCATTTTTGTAATATGATTTTTTTGATAGAACAAGGAGGACTTCATATGCGCCTGGATAAATGGCTCAAGGTCTCCCGGCTCATTAAGCGCCGGACGGTGGCCAACGAGGCCTGCGACAACCAGCGGGTCACCGCCAACGGCCGGCCGGTGAAGGCCAGCTATGACGTGAAGGTAGGCGACGTGCTGGAGCTGCGCTTCGGCGAGCGCACCGTGAAAGTGGAGGTGCTGTCGGTGGCCGAGCACGTGGGCAAGGCCGATGCTCCCGCCCTGTACAAGGAGCTGCTCAGTTGAGGGTCTCCTCCAGCAGTCCCGCCAGCAGCAGGGCGTAATCCGCCAGCCCTGCCAGGGGCGCCCGCTCGTCCACCGAGTGTGCGTCCAGAATATCCGGCCCCGTGGAGGCCATTACCAGCCCCGGCGCCTTCGCCCGGAACACCGAGGGCTCCAGCCCCACATGGACCATATTGATTTCCAGCCCCCGCCCGGTCTGGGCCCGGTACACCCGGTCCAGCACCTGGGCAAGGGGGTTGTTTTTATCTCCCGGCCAGCCGGGATAGCCGGTGACGGTGAGGGAGAAGCCGGCCTGTTCCGCCAACCGGCGGTTGTCCGCCGCCATGGCTCCCTCGTCCTCCTGCCGGGCAGCCCGGAGGAAGAGGCGGACGGCGAAGGTATTTTCCTCCCGCCGGGCCACGCCCAGGTTGACCGAGGCCCCCACCACGCCGGGGAACTGGGGGTCCATGGCGTACACCCCGTGGCGCAGGGCGGTGAGCAGGTCCAGCACTTCCCGGCGGAAATCTGCCGTCCACACCGTCTCGGGCCGGGAGGCAGGGGACAGGTCCAGCTTCAGGTTGGGATCGGTGGCCCGGAAGAGGAGAATGGCCTCCTCCAGCCCTTTCAAATCTGGCTTTTGGCCCACCACCACAACCTCGGCCGCCGCGGGAATGGCGTTGAAGGCGGAGCCGCCGGCAAAGTCGGCCACCGCCAGGCCGGGCCGATCCTTCAGCCAGGCCGCCAGCACTTTGATGGGGTTGATGCGGCCCAGGTGGATGTCGTCGCCAGAGTGGCCGCCGGCGCCGCCGGTGATGGAGATGCGCCAGGCCTCGCCATCGGGTGCCGGGCAGGTATCCAGAGCACGGGTCCAGCACTCCCGCCGCCCTCCGGCGGAGCCCACGATGGCTCTCCCCAGATGGAAGCCGTCGGTGTTCAGCAGCCAGGCCGCCCCTGCCAGCCAGGCCGGGTCCACCACCTTGGCCCCCTCCAGGCCCATCTCTTCGCCTACGGTAAAGAGGAAACGCAGGGGACCGTGACTCACCCCCTGCTGTACCACCCACAGGGCGGCGGCATTGCCCAGGTTATTGTCCGCCCCCAGAGAGGAATGGCGGTCGGTACACAGATAGCCGTCCTGCTCCAGAATGGTCACCGGATCGGTGAGGGGATCAAAGCCGCTGCCGGGAGAGACGGCACACACCATGTCCATATGGCCCTGGAGGATAAGCAGAGGCTCGCCCTCCCGGCCCGGGGTGGCGGGGCAGTCCGCCATCACGTTGCCCGCCTCATCCCGGACGGGGGAGAGGCCCAGGCCCCGGAGAAACTCCATGTAGTCCTGACCCACTGCCTCCTCGTGGTGAGAGGGGTGGGGGTGGCGGGACAGGGTGCGGAAGGTAGTAATCACCCCGGCGGTAATATCCGCCCGGGGACCAAGACGATGGGATACTGTCACAGAGCTCATCCTTTCTATATAGCTTCCCCCCTGAGGGGGGAAGCTATCGAGCGCAGCGAGACTGATGAGGGGGCCCCCTCATCCGGCCCTCTGGGCCACCTTCCCCCCTGAGGGGGGAAGGTTTTATAATTGCTTTTCTGCCCTATTTTACCACATTCCACGAAACCCGGCATCTTTTCCTTGACAAAATTTCCTCTCTCGTTATAATAATGTCTATTGAATAAACCGCAAATCGGTTTATTTGCGCGGCGGTAGCCGCGCAATTCCATAAAAACGGCTCAAGAAAGCCGCTTTTATGGAATTCAGCCATTGTTACAATGCGTATTTCCGCTGGTGCGTCTCAACGCATCAGCGGAAGGTGCAAGGTTTTTGAAGTATTTTGTCCAAAAACTTTGCACCTGAACAAAGCCAAGGCTTTGTTCAATACGCATTATAATAGTGCATTAAGGTGTCATGACACCTGTAATGACTTTTTGACAGAGGAACTGGTTATGGGACAGATTTCGGCATTTCTCAAGAAGAAAAACATTGTGATTTCCGCCAAGCGGTACGGCGTGGACGCCCTGGGGGCCATGGCTCAGGGCCTGTTCTGCTCCCTGCTCATCGGCACCATTCTGGACACCCTGGGCAAGCAGCTGGGGCTGGCCTTCCTGGTGGAGGTGGGGGGGTACTGCTCGGCCATGAGCGGCGCTGCCATGGCAGTGGCCATTGGCTACGCCCTCCAGTCGCCCCCCCTGGTGCTCTTTTCCCTGGCCACGGTGGGCTATGCCGCCAACGCCCTGGGCTCCACCACCCTGGACGGCGGCAAGGGAGCAGGCGGACCTCTGGCGGTGCTCTTTATCGCCGTCATCGCCGCCGAGCTGGGCAAGGTGGTCAGCAAGGAGACCAAGATCGACCTGCTGGTTACCCCTCTGGTGACCATTCTCTCCGGTGTGGGACTGTCCGCCCTGTGGGCCCCCGCCATCGGTACGGCGGCCTCCGCTCTGGGTGACTTCGTCAAGTGGGCCACCGTCCTCCAGCCCTTCTGGATGGGCATTCTGGTATCGGTGGTCATCGGTATCGCCCTTACCCTGCCCATCTCGTCGGCGGCCATCTGCGCCGCCATCGGCCTCACCGGGCTGGCGGGCGGGGCCGCGGTGGCGGGCTGCTGCGCCAACATGGTGGGCTTCGCCGTGCTCTCCTTCCGGGAGAACCGCTGGGGCGGCCTGGTGAGCCAGGGTCTGGGCACCTCCATGCTCCAGATGGGCAACATCGTGAAAAACCCGAAAATCTGGCTGCCTGCCATCCTCACCTCCGCCATTACCGGGCCTTTGGCCACCTGTGTCTTTGGGTTCCAGATGAACGACCCTGCCTCCGGCGTGGCCTCCGGCATGGGCACCTGCGGCATGGTGGGCCCCATCGGGGTGTACACCGGCTGGGTCAACGACGTGGCCACCGGGGCCAAGGCCGCCATCACCGCCATGGACTGGACGGGCATGATCCTAATCTGCTTTGTGCTCCCCGCCGTCCTCACCTGGCTGTTCGGCCTGTTCTTCCGCAGGATCGGCTGGATCAAAGAGGGAGATCTGAAGCTGGACTGACCGGCAATCTTTGCTGCCAAACACAAAAAGCGCGCCTTTCGGCGCGCTTTTTGCTTATTTACGGCTCTTACCGCACATAATAGATGTAGTTGTCCTTGCGGGCGGGGGCGGCGGGCTTCTCGCCGGCCCGGTAGCCCAGGATGCAGTGGCCGATGCCCTCGTAGTCCCCCTCGATGCCCCACTTGGCCAGCAGTGCCTTGCCCTCGGCGGACTCAAACGCCTCCTTGGCCCGGTGGATCCAGCAGGAGCCCAGCCCCACCGCCTCGGCGGCGTTGAGCAGGTTGTCCATGACGCAGCAGCCGTCATAGAACCAAGTGGGAATGTTCTTGTCCGCCAGCACGATGAGCACGGTGGGGGCCCCGTAGAAGGGGTCCATATCCGGCTTGCCCATAATGGCGGCGTTCTGCTTGCTCAAAGCGGCGATGGTCTCCTTGTCCTGCACGGCAACGATGATGGGAGACTGTCTGCCCATGCCGGTGGGGGCGTAGGTCCCCGCCTTCAGCACCGCCTGCAGCTCCTCCTCGGTGATCTGCTCAGGCTTGTAGGCCCGGCAGCTCCTCCGCTCCTCCAGCACCTTCAGCGCTTCCTGATTCATACTTCCAACTTCCTTTCCGCCTCGCGGGCTTGTCTCTGCTTTTCAGTATACCCGTTTCTCCGCCCGCCGTAAAGCCGCCTTTTTCACAGAATTTTTTTGCCGCTCCCCGGGTGTTTTGTTTTTCAGCTGACAACCGATTTCAGGTATGATATAATATCGGTCAGGGCAATCTGAGGAGAGGAGCGGCATGGCATGAAAATGAAAGTCATCGGATACCTGGCCCTTGTCCTGGCGATCACCGGGGTGGTACTGCTCCTGATCGCCCTCCGGGGATGATCCCCACACAAATGAATGTGAGGTCCTTTTGCTTGAAGTATGAAAAAATCACGCTCCCCAATGGGGTGCGTATTCTCACCGAGCAGGTGCCCGGCGTGCGCTCGGCCTGCCTGGGCATCTGGGTAGGCACCGGCTCCCGCCACGAAAAGCCGGGGGAGGGGGGCGCCGCCCACTTTATCGAGCATATGCTCTTCAAGGGCACGTCCACCCGCACCGCCGGCCAACTGGCGGAGGAGATGGACGCCATCGGCGGACAGGTCAACGCCTTTACCACCAAGGAGTGCACCTGCTTCCACGCCCGGGTGCTGGACACCCATCTGCCCAGAGCCACCGATATTTTATGTGATATGTTCTTCCACTCCAAATTTGACGACAGCGACGTGGAGACCGAACGAGGCGTCATTTTGGAGGAGATCGGAATGTACGAGGACAACCCCGAGGACCTGTGCGCCGAACGGCTGGCCGGGGTGGTCTTTCAGGGTTCCCCTCTGGCCCGGCCCATTTTGGGCAAAAAAGCCACGCTGGAACAGATGGACGGGACCTGGCTGCGGCAGTACAAGGACAGCCACTACGGCCCGGAGTCCATCGTGGTGGCCCTGTCGGGCCGGTTCACCCAGGCCGACGTGGACGATCTGGCCGCCCGGTTCTCGGTGCTGGAACCCCGCAAACCCATCATCAGCAAGCCCGCCGCCTACCGCAGCGGCATTGTGGTCAAGAAGAAGGCTATTGAGCAGAACCACCTGACTCTGGCCTTCCCGGGGCTGTCCTTCTCCGATCCCCGGCGGTTTACCCTCCAGCTGCTGTCCTCCATTCTGGGCGGCGGGATGTCCTCCCGGCTGTTCCAGCAGGTGCGGGAGCAGAAGGGGCTGTGCTACTCCGTCTACTCCTACGGCACCTGCCACGACGACGCGGGGTACTTCGGCATCTACACCGCCCTGGGCAAGGAGACCGAGCGTCAGGCTCTGGACACCATTCTGTCCGTCATCCGGGACTTTAACGAACACGGCGTCACCCAGGAGGAGCTGGACCGGGCCAGAGAGCAGTCCAAGGCCAACGTACTCATGGGAATGGAATCCACCCAGGCCCACATGAGCAGCCTGGGCCGGGGGGAGATGCTGGTAGGCCGGGTGCTGGACGAGGAGGAGATCATCGCCGCCTACGACGCCGTCACCCGGGAGGATGTGCGCGTTCTGGCGGAGGAGCTGATGGACCTGTCCAACGCCTCCCTGTCCGCCGTGGGCCGGGTAGGCAAGGCAGAGGAGTACCAGGCCCTGCTTCATTAACCTATGTGGAAAACCATGTGGATAATGTGCAAAACTCTTTTCTTAGGTAAATAGCCGGGGCGCCGCTGTGCGGCGCCCCGGCTGCTGTTCTTATCAACTAGGTTTCATGTGGACTTCTCCAAATCTTCAGATGGTTCGTACGGCTGCATTGCTTTTTCTTTTACAAACTCATATATTTGGTCGTTGTCATATGAATAGAATTGCCCATTGAAATAAATATAAAAAGGATCCATATAAAAGCTGTAATGTTCTCTTCCTGTAAAATCTGTTGCAGCGGTAAAAAAGGCCATCTCATAGGTATCGTCAACGGGCATAATATCGGTGGAACCACCATGTTTCACCGTGGTATCCAATATCAGCTGTTTTAGCGCAGATTCAACGCTATCATCTGAAGTGGTATAAGGATGATAATTTGAATTGGTGCCCATTTCACAGGCCGAGAAAAAGAACATTACTTCAATATCGCTGTCAGAAGGCAATTCCAAAAGATCATTCAGCGGTATCGCAGGATGGAATAATTTCATAAAGAACGCTATGGCCAGAATTAAAACAAGCAAAAGGCCAACGGCAGCAATACAGACTTGACGCAATATCTGCTTCATATTATGCCCTCCTGTCTTTTGGGATATGGTATGTTCATTGTATCGGATTGCCAATCAAAAGGCAATCCGGTTGGAAAATAAAAAAGGCGCCGCATAGCGGCGTCTTTTTTTCTTATTTATTTTGTTAAACAAAGACGACCTGTACCAGTACCATGTACAGGATGGTGCCGCCGAAGATGCTCAGCAGGTTGTTGTGCTTCCACAGGTGGAGGACCACCACCACCGCCACCGAAATAAGCTGGGGGACCCAGCCTCCCGCCTGGGCAAAGGAGATGTCCTTCAGGCAGTAGATGATGAGCATGGCGATGACGGCAGGGGGCAGCACCCGGCCCAGGTAGAGGATCAATTTGGGCGGCGCGCTCCCCCGGTCAAAGAGCAGGAAGGGGAGGGCCCGGGTGAGAAAGGTGACGACGGCCATGACCGCGATGGCGGCAATGGCTCCGGCAGTGGTCAGCATGATGTTTCCTCCTTTTCCTCCAGCTTGTCCCGCAGGATGAGCAGCAGCAACACGATGACCCCCAGAGAGACAATGAGCATCTGCTGCTGGCCGAAGAGCTGGCCCAGAATGATGAGAAATACGATGGTCACCCCAAACCCAAGCAGGGCGGGCAGGTGCTTGCGGTAGGCCTTCCACTGATCCACGGCAATGACCACAAAGAGGGCGGTCATGGCAAAGTCGATGCCCTTGGTATCCACCGGGATGAGGGCTCCGGCCACTCCGCCGATCACCGAGCCGATGATCCAGTAGCTCTGATCCAGCAGGGCAATGGCAAAATAAAAATTCCTGGGACTCACCCCCACCGGAGCCTGGACGGAGGAGAGCAGGGCGTAGGTCTCGTCGGTGAGGGAAAAGATCATATAAAATTTCCGCCAGCCCATGCCCCGGAACTTCTCCAGCATGGACAGGCCATATACCAGGTGGCGGAAATTGATGAGCAGGGTCATGAGGGCCACCGTGCCCAGGGAGGCGGCAGTGGCCAGCAGGGTCACCCCCAGGTACTGGCCCGATCCGGCATAGATGGTGAGAGACATGAAAAAGGCCCAGATAAAGTTGTAGCCCACGGCCTGGAGCATGAAGCCGAAGGCCATGCCGATGGCCAGATAGCCCATCAGCACCGGAACCGTCACCGGAAAGGCGGCGGACAGGGCTTTGCGGTCCATAGCGTACACTTCCTTTGCGCTGAGATCGAAACCATATTTTACACACTTTAGCGCAGAAAAGCAAGTGGGGCCGGGCATTTTCCTGTTTTTGAAGGAAAGCAGGCGGTTTCTCTGCAAAAGAGTTGTGTTTTCCCACCGGGACGGTATATAATATGGAACAATGTTATGTCGGGACCCACCGGCGTCCGGTTTTGGAGCGAACGAAATGAAAAAGCTGCTGTTTATCTACAATCTATATGCAGGCAAGGGCACCCTGCGGGGACGTCTGGCCCCCATTCTGGACGAGCTGACGGCACAGTGGGACGTGACCGTCCATCCCACCCGGGGCGAGGGGGACGCCACGGCGGTGGCCCGGGACCGGGCGGGAGAGTTTGACCGCATCGTATGCTCCGGCGGCGACGGCACCCTCCACGAGGTGGTATCCGGCCTGATGGAGCTGCCCCCGGAGGGGCGGCCCACGGTGGGGTACATTCCGGCAGGCTCCACCAACGACTTTGCAAAGAACCTGGAGCTGCCCCGCACCCTGGAGGAGCTGGCCGTCGTTGCGGCGGCAGGAAAGCCCAGGCCGGTGGACGTGGGGAAGTTCAACGACCAGGATTTCCTCTATGTGGCCGCCTTCGGGGCCTTTACCGACCTGTCCTACAACACCCCCCAGCAGTTCAAGCACATCTTCGGGCATATGGCCTACCTGATGGGGGTCCTCTCCCGGCTGGGGTCCATCAAGCCCTACTCCATGACGGTGGAGCACGACGGAAAGGTGGAACTGGGCAGCTACTGCCTGGGGTTTGTTTCCAATTCCCACTCCATCGCCGGCATTCATGCCAATCCTGACCGGCCCATCGCCCTGGACGACGGCCTGTTTGAGGTGATGCTGGTGCGCCAGCCCAAGACCCTGCTCCAGCTCCAGCGGATTTTGAAGGCCCTCACCAATGCGGAGAGCGATGACCACGGGCTGGTGACCTGCTTCCGCGCCAACAAGGTGCGCATCATCAGCGATCAGGACCTGGCCTGGACCCTGGACGGGGAGTACGGGGGAGATCACCGGGTGGTGGAGGTGGCCAACTGTCACCAGGCGGTGACCATCGTATATGGGGCGTAATCACACGGGATGCCCCCTCATCAGTCTCGCTGCGCTCGACAGCTTCCCCCCTGAGGGGGGAAGCTCCAACAGAAATGGTCCTCCTTTTGACCTTCCCCCCACAGGGGGGAAGGTGCCCCAAAGGGCCGGATGAGGGGGACCGCACCCTGTAAATGATTCTGCCAATGAAGGACTTGTACTATGACGACTTACGACGCTGGAACCTTTGATATTGCTGTGATTGGTGCTGGCCACGCGGGCATTGAGGCCGCTTTGGCCGCCGCCCGGCTGGGCCTCCGTACCCTATGCTTTACCGTCAATCTGGACGCGGTGGGCAATATGCCCTGCAACCCGGCCATCGGCGGCACCGGCAAGGGCCACCTGGTCCGGGAGCTGGACGCCCTGGGAGGGGAGATGGCCAGAGCCGCCGACCAGGCCTGCATCCAGTACCGGCTGCTCAACCGGGGCAAAGGCCCGGCAGTGTGGTCCCTTCGGGCCCAGGCCGACCGCCGCCGGTACCAGGAGGTCATGAAGCACACTCTGGAAAACCAGGACAACCTGTGGGTCAAGCAGGCGGAGGTCACCGACATTTTAACGGAAAACGGCCAAGTGTGCGGGGTCCGCACCGTGTACGGCGCGGAATACAAGGTCCGGGCGGTGGTGGTGGCCTCGGGCACCTTCCTGGGGGGCCGCACCATCATCGGCGAGGTGACGAGGGATTCCGGCCCCGACGGCCTGGCCGCGGCTCTCCCCCTCACAGATAGTCTGAAAGGGCTGGGGATCACCCTCCGCCGGTTCAAGACGGGCACGCCTCCCCGCATCCACGCCCGCAGCGTGGACTTTTCCCAGCTGGAGGTCCAGCCGGGGGACGAGCAGGTCCTGCCCTTCTCCTTTGAAACCAAAACGCCCCCGGAAAATCAGGCCATCTGCTGGCTGACCTACACCAACCAGCAGACTCACAACATCATCCGGGCCAATCTGGACCGCTCCCCTCTGTACGACGGCACCATCGAGGGCGTTGGCCCCCGGTACTGTCCCTCCATTGAGACCAAGGTAGAGCGATTCCCCGACAAGGAGCGGCACCAGCTCTTTCTGGAGCCCATGGGGCTGAACACGGAAGAATTGTACCTTCAGGGCTTCTCCTCCTCGCTGCCCGAGGACGTGCAGATCCGGATGCTCCACACCATCCCCGGTTTGGAACAGGCCGAAATGACCCGGCCCGCCTACGCCATCGAGTACGACTGCGTGGACCCCACCGAGCTGCTGCCCACTCTGGAGCACAAGAAAGTGAAGGGCCTCTACGGCGCGGGCCAGTTCAACGGCTCCTCCGGCTATGAGGAGGCCGCCGTTCAGGGCTTTGTGGCGGGTGTGAACGCCGCGCTGAAGCTGTTGGGGAGGGCCCCCCTCATCCTGCGGCGGGACCAGGGGTACATCGGGGTGCTCATCGACGATCTGGTGACCAAGGGCACCGAGGAGCCCTACCGGATGATGACCTCCCGCACCGAGTACCGGCTGCTTCACCGGCAGGACAACGCCGACCGGCGGCTGTGTCCCATCGGCCACGCCATCGGGCTGGTGAGCGATGCTCGCATGGCGGCGGTGGAGGAGAAGTACGCCGCCGTGGATCGGGAGATCAAACGGCTCACCCACACCGGCACGGCGGAGGGCCGCCTGGTGGACCTGCTGCGCCGGCCGGAGAATACTTATAACAGTCTGGCAGCCGTGGACCCGGGCCGCCCGGAGTTATCCACAGAAGTGACTGAGGCGGTGGAAATCTCGGTGAAATATCAGGGGTACATCGACCGGCAGCTGCGGCAGGTGGCCGAGCAGCGGAAGATGGAGGACAGGCCCCTGCCTGCCGATCTGGACTACCTGTCCATGGAGGGTCTGCGGCTGGAGGCCCGGCAGAAGCTGGACCAGATCCGGCCTCTGAATCTGGGCCAGGCCAGCCGCATTTCCGGCGTCAGCCCGGCGGATATCGCCGTGCTGATGGTGGCCCTGGAGAAATAAGGTGTGGGCGGGGCGTCCAGGAGGCCGCCCCCTACGTAGGGGCCGGCGTCCCCGACGGCCCGTAACAAAAAAGGAGAACCTATGAAGGAAAAAATCGTTTTGGGCCTGTCCGGCGGGGTGGACTCCGCCGTATCGGCCAGCCTGCTGAAGGAGGGGGGCTTTGCCGTCACCGGCCTCTATCTGGACATCGGTCTGGGGGGCACCGGGGCGGCTGACGCCGCCGCCGTGGCGGAGCGTCTGTCCATCCCCTTTGAAGTGGCCGACATCCGGGCCGATCTGGAGGAGCAGGTGTGCGCTCCTTTCGCCGCCGCCTATCAGAGCGGCCGTACGCCCCTGCCCTGCGCCCTGTGCAACCCCACGGTGAAATTCCCCGCCCTGTTCCGGCTGGCCGATAAAATCGGGGCCCGCTATGTTTCCACAGGGCACTACGCCAATGTGGAAAACGGGGTGCTGAAAAAGGGGAGACCCGCCAACGATCAGTCCTATATGCTGGCCCGATTGACCAGAGAGCAATTACAGAGAGTGATTTTCCCCCTTGGAAATTACGAAAAGACGGAAGTTCGGCAGCTGGCTCACAACTTTGGTATTCCCGTGGCCGACAAGCCGGACTCCATGGAGATCTGCTTTATCCCCGACGGGGACTACGCCGCCTGGCTGGACCGCCGTGGGTTTTCCACACCGGAGGGCAACTTTGTGGACAAAGAGGGCAAGGTGCTGGGCCGCCACAAGGGGGTCCACCACTACACCCTGGGCCAGGGGAGAGGGCTGGGGGTCTCTGGGCCTCACCGCTACTTCGTCACCGCCCTGCGGCCGGCCACCAATGAGGTGGTGCTGTCCGACGGCTCCGACCTGGGCAAGTTCACCGTGTTTGGCTCTTCCCCCAACTGGATCGGGGTGGAGGGGCTGACGGAGCCTCTGGAGGTCACCGTCCGCCTGCGCCACTCCCGCACCCAGGCGGAGGGCATCGTCTATCCCCACGAAAACGGGGTACGGATTGAGATGAAGGACCCCGCTCGTGCCCCCACGCCAGGACAGCTGGCGGTGTTCTACCTGGGGGACATCGTGGCCGGTTCGGCCTGGATTGAGGGAGCTCTATAAGGCCGGGTATTCCTGACGCGCACCCCCTCATCCGGCCCTGCGGGCCACCTTCCCCCCTGAGGGGGGAAGGTTTGTATGGAGCTTCCCCCCACTGGGGGGAAGCTGTCGAGCGCAGCGAGACTGATGAGGGGAGCCCGGCAGATAAGCCATACCTTACTTTTCTCCACAAAGGAGGGAAACCCTGTGGAAAATACGCCGCTGTATGACGCCCTGACCGCCTTTGCGGCTCAAAATCCCCTGCGGATGCACATGCCCGGCCACAAGGGCAAGCCCCTGCCGGGGCTGGACCACCTGGCCGCCATCGACTTTACCGAGCTGCCTCCCACCGGCAACCTGTTTGACGAGGGCGGGGCCATCGGGGAGGCCGAGGAACTGTGGGCGGAGGCCTTCCACATGGACAACTGCCTCTTCCTCACCGGCGGCTCCACCCAGGGGGTGCTGACCGCCCTCACCCTGGCCTGCCGGCCGGGGGACAGGGTACTGCTGGACCGGGGGAGCCACCGCTCGGCCTACAATGCTCTGGCCCTGCTGGACTTAAAGCCGGTGTACCTGGACCGGCCCTGGCTGGACCAGGCGGGGGTGACCGGGCCGGTTTCCCCGGAAAGGGTGGAAGAACAACTGACGGCCCACCCGGAGATCAAGGCCCTGTGCATCACCTCTCCTACTTATTACGGCGTACTGTCGGATCTGCCCGCTCTGGCAGAGGTCATCCACCGCCACGGGGGCGTGCTGGTGGTGGACGGGGCCCACGGGGCTCATCTGCCCTTTTTGGGGGACTATGGGCTGTCCGCCGCCGATCTGTTGGTGGTGTCCGCCCACAAGACTTTGCCCGCCCCGGGGCAGACCGCTCTGTTGTTCTCAAATGGTACCTTCTCCCACGCCGACCTGCGGCGGGCGGCCAGCATCTACGGCTCTTCCAGCCCCTCCTACGCCATGATGGCCGCACTGGATCTGTGCCGGGCCCATATGCTGGAGGGAGGGGCGGATGCCTACCGCAAAACGGCGGAGGAAGTGGCCCGGCTGCGGAATACCTTCCCCGCCCTTACGGAAAAGGACGCTCCTCTGGACCCCACCCGGCTGGCCCTGTGCGCCCCCCACGGCTACGCCGCCCAGGAGGCACTGGAGGCACGCAACGTATGGCCCGAGATGGCCGACGGGGGCCATGTGGTGTTCATCCCCACCTGTGCCGACGGCCCTGAGGACTTTGCAAGGCTGGAGGGAGCGCTTCAGGAAGTGGAGCTAGGGCCATGTCCCGGTTATCCCGCCCCACCCCAGCCGCCGGAGATGGTGCTTACCCCCCGGCAGGCCCTTTTTGCACCCCGGAAAAGCCTCCCCCTGGAACAGGCGGAGGGACAGGTTGCCGCCTGCCAGGTGGCCCCTTATCCCCCAGGGATTCCCGTCATCGCGCCGGGGGAGCGCTTGGACAAAAAAAGTATCGCATATTTGAAACAAATAGGTTATAATACACTGGAAGATGTTTCTGTGGCCGTCCTGTAAAAAGCGGCCTCAGCGCCGGACTTCCGGCATCTTTGAGCAGGAGGGATACCCATGAAACTGGTTCTGGCTATCATCAATCATGACGACGCCAACACGGTCACCCAGGCCCTGACCAAAAAGGGCTTTTCGTCCACCAAGCTGGCCACCACCGGCGGCTTTCTCATGGCGGGCAACGTGACCATCCTCATCGGCGTGGATGAGGAGAAGGTGCAGACTGTCATCGACATCATCAAGGAGCACTCCCACTCCCGCAAGCAGATGATCCCCACCACCACCGAGATGAGCTACGGCTACTATCCCAGTATGCCCGTGGAGGTCGTGGTAGGCGGCGCCACCATCTTTGTGGTGGACATCGAGCGGTTCGAGCGGGTATAAGATGGACCTGTCCTTATTGGCGGGCAATGCCTCCCTGAAGCGGCAGCTCTCTTTGGAGACCGCCCGGCGGGGGCTGTCTCACGCCTATATCATCAGCGGGCCGGCGGGGTCGGGTAAGCGCACCCTGGCCGGCCTGCTCTCCGCTGCCCTGGTGTGTACCGGCGGCGGAGAGGTCCCCTGCATGGCCTGTTCCGGCTGTAAAAAGGCCCTGGGCCACATCCACCCCGACGTGATCCACGCCGGAGGGGAGGGGGACGAGCTGAACGTGGCCCGCATCCGGGCCATCCGCAACGACGCCTACATCAAGCCCAACGAGGCGCCCCGGAAGGTGTACATCCTGGAGGGGGCCCAGAACATGAAGGACCCCAGCCAGAACGCGCTGCTCAAGCTGCTGGAGGAGGGACCGGCCTACGCCGCCTTCCTGCTGCTCCCCGACAACGCCGCCGCCCTGCTGTCCACGGTGCGCTCCCGGTGCGAGGTGCTGGCCCTCTCCCCGGTGACGGTGCAGGAGGCGGAGGGATTTCTCACCGCCCGGTACCCCGACCGCTCCCCGGCGGAGATCGCCAACGCCGCCGCCCGGTGCGAGGGCATTCTGGGCCGGGCAGTGGACCAGCTGGAGGGCAAAGCCGCCGACGGCAAGGCCCTGGAGGGTGCGGCAGCCCTGCTGGAGCGCTTCTGCGCCAAGGACGAGCTGGCCCTGCTGGAGTTCTGCGCCGGACTGGAGCGGGACAAGTGGGACCGGGATTCCCTCAACGCCCTGCTGGATGAGTTTTTGCTGCTGGTGCGGGACTGCCTGGTGTGTGCCGCCGGGGCCCTCCATGAGAGCGACCCCCGCCGCCGGACGCTGGCAGAACAGGGGGCCAAGGCCCTGTCCCCCAAGGCTCTGACCGGGGCCGCCGCCCTGACGGAACAGCTGCGCACCGCCTGCGGCTTCTATGTGGGCCCCGGCCATATGGCCGGCTGGCTGGGGGCCGGACTGGCCAGGCTTATTTTGAGTTAGGAGTTAGGAGTATGACCGAGATCATCGGCGTCCGCTTCAAAAGCGGAGGCAAGCAATATTATTTCGATCCCCAGGGACAGCAGGTCGCGCCCGGTCAGGGGGTCATCATTGAGACCTCCCGGGGCCTGGAGTACGGCGAGTGTGCCCAGGGCAACACCATGGTGGAGGATGAAGAGGTGGTGCAGCCCCTCCGCCCCATGGTGCGTATCGCCACCGACAAGGACCTGGAGACGGTGCAGAAGAACCACGAGAAGGAGAAAAAGGCCTTTGCCATCTGCCAGGAGAAGATCGCCGCCCACGCTCTGGATATGAAGCTGGTGGAGGTGGAGTACAACTTCGAGGGCAACAAGATCCTCTTCTTCTTCACCAGCGAGGGCCGGGTGGACTTCCGTGCCCTGGTGAAGGATCTGGCCAGCGTGTTCCACGCCCGCATCGAGCTGCGGCAGATCGGCGTCCGGGACGAGGCCAAGATGCTGGGCGGCCTGGGGATCTGCGGCCGGCCTCTGTGCTGCGCCTCCTTCCTGGACGAGTTCCAGCCGGTATCCATCAAGATGGCCAAGACCCAGAATCTGTCCCTCAACCCCACCAAGATCTCCGGCACCTGCGGGCGGCTCATGTGCTGCCTGAAGTACGAGCAGGAGGCCTATGAGGACGCGGTCCGCCGGATGCCCAAGAACGAGTCCTTTGTGGAGACCCCTGAGGGGGCGGGCAACGTGTGCCAGGTGGATCTGCTGAAGGAGACGGTGAAGGTACGGCTGGACAACCAGCCGGAGACCCCCAAGTGCTTCCACAACTGCGAGCTGCGGGTGATCCGCAACGGCAAGGGCAAACGGCCGGAGGACTATGTGGAGCCCCCCGCCCAAGAGCTCTCCAAGCTGCGGAAAGTGACTCCCGTGGAGGAGCCCCGCACCCTGACCAGCAGCGTCAACGCTACCCTGGCCGGGCTGAGCGCTACTGTTGAGGAAGAGAGCGCTCCCGCTCAGGAGTCCCGCCGGAGCCGCAGCCGCCGCCGGAAGAGCGGCAGTGAGCAGCAGCCCCAGGCCCAGAGCAAGAAGGAGGAGGCCAAGCCGACTCCCCAGAAGGCCCAGAGCCGCCCGCCCAAGGGAGAGGGTAAGCCCCGGCCTGAGAGCAGACCCAAGGCCCAGGAGAAGCCTGCTGGCGAAGGACAGCAGCAGGGCGCTCCTTCCGGCGAGAAGAAGCGGCCCCGCCGCCGGTACCACCGCCGTCCCCGTGGGGACAAGCCCCAGAATCCCAATCCCCAATAAAACAGGACGGGCGGCCAAAAGGCCGCCCGTTTTATTGTTTAATCTGTCATCTGCGCATAGGGATAGATCCGCTCCATGACCTCGTCGCCATAGTGCTCATCCATCCAGACCTCCCAGGCCTGCCGGGCCGGCTGTCCGGCGGCCCGGCCGCTGTAGCGGGCCAGGGCCAGGGAGCTCACCCCGATGTTCACTGCCATAAAGAGCAGCAGCAGCCAGACTATGATCTTTCCCGGTCGTTTGGGGATCCTGGCCATCAGCCTGGACAGGACGGGGAAGAGGCCCTTGAACCAGGCCATGGCGGCAAAGCCCCAGAAGAAGCAGTAGAGCAGGTTGATGCGCCCGCCCAGGTTGAAGGGGATGGCGCTGTAGTCCCAGGACACCGTGCCGAACACCAGCTGGGTAAACACGCTGCACAGGTACTCATACAGGCCTCCCAGCAGGGTACCCGCCACAAAGAAGAAGCTGGCCGACCGGTCCCGGTAGCGGTAAAACAGCAGGGTGGCGGCCGCCAGGGCCAGCCCCCACACGATGCTGAAGGGGCCCCACACCACGCTGCTCCGGCTCATCCACCAGCCCATCCGCAGCCGGCAGAAGACCATTTCGGCCAAATCGCCGCACAGGCCTCCCACCAGAAAGAGGAGCATGATGCTGTAAAAGCTGTTGCCCCGGGCAAAGGGGTTGCCTTTGTCCTTCTCCTTCCGGCGGACGAAGCTGGCCTGGGGATAGGTCCGCTGGATGCGGCCCTCGGTGCGGCGGAGGATCCACTCCCCCATGCGGATGGACAGGGCGGCCAGACGGCTGTTCACCGCCTCCACCCGGGGCAGGGTCCCGCGGATGCCCATCAGGGTAAGGATGGTGCCCACGCTGTCCACTGCCAGCAGGCCTACCAGTACCCACACCAGGATAAAGGCCAGTAGGGGCGGCAGCAGCCGGTACAGAGACAGAAGCAGAGGGCTGACCCACTCCACCGCCGCCAGACCCAGCAGGCCCCACACCACTGAAACCTTGAGGCAGATGTAGCCGTCCAGATGGAAGCGGCTGTTGCTGTAGTCCCACCAGCGGGTATGGGTGGCCCGCTCCAGCAGGTGACCGGCCACCCACTCCACCAGGGTGGCGCCCACGGCGCAGCCCAGGAAGAGGAAAAACCAGCTGCCCCGCAGCTCGCTCAGGCCCCAGGTCAGTATAGCCCCTGTCAGGCCGTAAGAGAGGCACAGGGGACCGAAAAGTACGCTGCGGTCCACATACTTCTTCTGCCGCAGGGCGGCATAGGCGGTCTCCAGTACCCAGCCCAGCAGGCCGTAGCAGAAGAAGAGCCACAGCAGACGATCAAACGACACAGCCGCATCCACCTTTCTGTCAGGAAAATCTGAAAGGTATCTTACCTTATTTTCGGAAAAAACACAATGAAAATCTGTAGCACAGAGGAGGAGAGAAAACGATGAGCACGGAATTTGAAAAAATGATCGCCGGTGAGCTGTACAATGCCGAGGTACCGGAATTGCAGGATATGCGGACCCGGGCTGCTCAGCTGTGCCACCAGCTGGATCAGCTCTCCCCCACGGAGGGAGAGGCCCGGCTTGCCCTGCTGAAGGAGCTGCTGGGCAAGACCGGGGAGCACCTCACCATCAACCACGGGTTTAAGTGCGACTACGGCTCCAACATCACGGTGGGGGAACACTTTTACGCCAACTACAACCTGGTGGTGCTGGACTGCGCCCCGGTGGTCTTTGGGGACAACGTATTCATTGCCCCCAACTGCGGGTTCTACACCGCAGGCCATCCCCTGGACGCCCCCACCCGCAACAGCGGGTTGGAGTTTGCCAGGCCCATTACCGTGGGAGACAATGTGTGGATCGGCGGCAACGTGACGGTGCTGCCCGGCGTCACCATCGGCAGCGGAGCAGTCATTGGCGCGGGCAGCGTAGTGGTCCATGACATCCCCTCCAACGTGGTGGCGGTGGGCAATCCCTGCAAGGTGGTGCGGGTCATTGAGAATCTTTCGGAGACGCCTGCCCCGTAGGATTCTGCTGCATTGACACAGCACCCCTCATCCGGCCCTTTGGGCCACCTTCCCCCTGTGGGGGGAAGGTCCTCGGGCGACCATAAAGGTTGCCCCTGCAAACGCAAAAAGACCCTGAGCCACAGGCTCAGGGTCTTTTTGCAGCCTCGCAGAGTTCCACCGCCCGCAGGCGGTGGAATCAAATCAAAATCCGTCCTTTCCGGGGACATGAGCCTTGGAAAGGACTCTTCTCATGAGGAATGGGGTGACAATTTCGCCAGAAATCGAACCTCATTCCTCATGCAGCCCCCTGACGGGAAAGACCCGCAGGGTCTTTTTCGTCAAATTTTATTACCGGTGCTCGCCCCGGCTGTAGGCCACCACGGTCCGGCGGTTGGGCTCGGTGCCGATGGAGTAGGTGGTCACATCGGGGGTGTCCTGCAGGGCGGTGTGGATCACATGGCGCTCATAGGCGTTCATGGGCTCCAGGGTCACGTTGCGGCGGTACTTGACCACCTTGCCGGCCACCTTGTGGGCCAGACGGATGAGGGACTCCTCCCGCTTAGCCCGGTAGCCCTCGGCGTCCACGTGGATGCGGACACGCTTGGACTGGCCGTGGTTGACCGCGTAGCCGGTGAGCTGCTGGATGGCGTCCAGGGTCTCGCCCCGGCGGCCGATGAGGCCGCCCAGGTCCTGGCCCACCAGCTCCACCTGATAGGTGCCGTTCTCGTCCATTTTGATCTCCGGCTTGGCCTGGGCCCCCATGTGGGACAGCAGGCCGGTGAGGAAGGCGTCGATCTGCTGGGCCTTCTCCCCTTCGGCGGGGACGGCGGCGCTCTCAGCCGCGGGAGCCTCAGCCTCCACCACGGGGGCGGGCTTCTCCTCCCTGACAGGCTCCATGACGGGGGCGGCGGGGACCTTCTCCACAGGGGCGGGGGTCTCGGGCTCATCGGGAGCCTCGTAGGTCACTTTCACTTTGGCGGGACAGCTGCCGATCCCCAGGAAGCCGGACTTGGCCCGCTCCAGGACCTCCACAGATACCTCGTCCCGATCCATGCCCAGCTTTTGCAGGGCGGCCTCGATGGCGGCCTCCTCGCTTTTGCCGGTGCTCTCGATCCATTTCAACATTTTGGGTATCTCTCCTTATGAATCCACGGCAGGCGCCGTTATTCCTTGGTTTCGCCGTCACCGGCGGCAGGGACATCAGCGGCAGAGGCGTCAACCTGGGGGGCGGCCTCCAGAGCGGGGGCCTCCTCCACTGCGGCAGTCTCCTGCACGGACTCCTCCTCAGCGGGAACGACCTGCTCCGGCTTTTTGCCGAAAACAGGCTCCTCGCCGGGATAGCAGGTGGGGCCGTCCTCGCTGTAGCGGTAGGGATCATAGGCACGGCCGCGGGCATACTGACGCAGACCCACACGGCTGTACTCCTTCACGACGCCGGGAATCTTCTCCTCGTCCTCGTGCTTCTTCTCGGCCTTTTTCTTCTTGCCCTTATTGAGCTTCTCTTCCTCGATGCGGCGGGCGCGCTCCTCGGCCTTGCGGCGGCGCTCCTCCTTCTCCTCTTCCTTCTCCTGCAGCTCACGCTCGGCCTGCCTGCGGGCGGCCTCCTCGTAGTCCTTCTTCAGGATGCGGCTGCACAAAAACTCCTGGATCATGCTCAGCAGGTTGTTGGCGATCCAGTACATACACAGGGCGGCGGGCAGCGTAAAGCCGATCCACAGGGAGATCAGGGGGGAGATGATGAGCATGGTCTTGGCGGTACCGTTGTTGGCCGCCTGAGCGCTCTGCTTGTTGATGGCGTTGGTCTTCATGGAGATAAAGGAGAAGAACACGCCGGACACAGCGGAGATCACGGGCAGCAGGAACAGACCCAGACCACCGGTAATGGTCCAGAACTGCAGCTGAGGGATCTGGGACAGGTCCACCAGACCAAACAGGCTGAAGTTGATGGAAAACACGTTGGCGCCCACACCACCGGCGGCGGTCACCGCCTGCTGCACGGCAGCCAGGTTGTTCTCATTGATAAGGGAAGCCAGATACAGCTGGTTATAAGCGCTGTTGGTAAAGGTGTCGGCGGCTTCCTTGATCCAGCCCATGTTTACGGCCTGGGTGCTCCAGTCCACAGCCTGGGCAATGGCGTTGAGGGAATTGGCGTCGTTGATGCCCATCATATAGTGGATGGGCTCACGGATGATGGGATAGAGGATCATCAGAATGATCAGAGGAATAAAGGACCACAGGCAGCCGCCCATGGGGTTGACCTTCTCCTTCTCATACAGCTTCTGGACCTCCAGATTATAGCGCTGCCGGTCCTTGCCGTACTGCTTCTGCAGCTTCTGCATCTGGCCCTGCAGGATGTTCATCTGGATCATGCTGCGCTTTCCCTTCAGAGAGAGGGGGAAGAGCACCACTTTGACCACCAGGGCAAAGAAGATCAGAGCCAGTCCATAGCTGCCGCAGAAGCTGTAAAAAGCCTTCAGCAGCCATGCAAAGGGGGAGAGGATAATTTCCATTTGTGCGCCTCCAAGTTACATTGTCTTGCCGTTACGGCACGGGGTCGTACTCGATGGATTCCTGCTTATGGAAGGGCTGACATTTCAGAATACGGCGAATGGCCAAAAAGCCCCCCTTAAGCGCACCGTATTTCTCCACCGCCTCCAGCGCATACTGGGAGCAGGTAGGGATAAAACGGCAGCAGGGGGGACGGGCAGGAGAGATATGCTTGCGGTAGAACCGGATGAGCCAGAGCAGAAGGCGCTTCAACTCAGGACTCCTCCTTTCGGAGCAGACCCAGCTTGTCCGCCAGAGAGAGGAGACTGCGCTCCACCTCCCGATACCGGCTGTGGCCGGCCCTCACCCGGGCCACCACCACCAGGTCATACCCCGGCAGAAAGCGGTCCTCATGGATGCGGTAGGCCTCCTTGATGCGGCGGCGGGTGCGGTTGCGGATCACCGCCTTGCCCACCTTCACCCCCACGGTGATGCCCAGACGGCTGCGGGGGGAGTTGTTCTTCCTGCAATAGAGCGCAAGACAGGGATTGACCGCTCTTTTGCCCTTGCTGTAAAGGCGGCGGAACACATGATTTTGCTTAAGGGATACGGTGTGCTCCACGGCGGTCCTCCTTTCCCGGTCCAAACTTCCGTATGCTGCGCAGGGGCGGTGGGAAAAGCTCCCCCGCCCCTATGAAATGCCCTATTCCATTTGCGGACCCATCAGTGGGTCAGACGGGCGCGGCCCTTCGCGCGGCGGCGAGCCAGGACCTTGCGGCCGTTGGCGGTACGCATACGCTTACGGAACCCGTGCTCCTTGGAGCGCTGGCGCTTCTTGGGCTGATAGGTACGAACCATGTTGGGACACCTCCTGTACAAAAATCAAGCGGGTTGCCCCGCCCACCACAACAGCCTTTCGGCTGCGGTCGTCAAACAAAACTGCTTTACACCATAGCAGTTTACATGATGCACATGGTATTATAGCCTATTTCAAAATGGGCTGTCAACCACTAATTTGGTTTCTTTTTTGGTTTTTTTCCGGGTCCACGGGAGAAATACCATATCTTGTGGCCCCTGTTGAGCGCACCCCCACGCATAAGCCCTTCTGCCCCATTCTTTTTGAGGCTCTGGATAGGGGCGGCTGTTCTGGCCACCGTCAGACTGTGTGGAAACTTGTGTGGAAAAGTAGTTTCTTTTTATAATTGTATCGTTGCTTTCCACAGGGTGATTTGCTATAATAATGTCTACTGAATAAACTGCAAATCAGTTTATTTGCGCGGCAGCAGCCGCGCAATTCCATAAAACGGCTCAGGGAGGCCGTTTTATGGAATTCAGACATTGTTACAATGCGTATTTTCATTGGAACGTCCTGCGTTCCAATGAAAGGTGCAAGGATTTTGGGAACTATTGTCCAAAATTCTTGCACTAGAACAAAGCCGAAAACCTTGAAAACCAAGGATTTCGGCTTTGTTCCGTACGCATTATAATGGTATGCGTTAAATTATCTGTACTCCCGCCGCTGGCGGCAGCATCCACGACCCAGGTCTTGAAAGCCCAGGCTTTCAAGGTCTTGTTTTGCTGCGCCCACAGCGGCCATCTATTCTACAAAAGAGGTGGTCTTTCCGTGAATCTACCGGCCGATCTCTGGGCCAAGGTCCTCTCTCTGATGGAGGGGGAGATGACAGCCACCGCCATCAACACCTGGTTTGACGACGCCACCCCCGTGGCGCTGGAGTCCAACCGGTTCGTGCTCCACACCCCCACCAACTTCAAGCGGGATATCATCAACTCCCGCTACATCCCCAACATCCAGAAGGCCCTGCATGAGCTGTTCTCCTCCGACTTTGAGGTGGTGGTGCTGGGGGAGGGGGAGCTGGAGGGCTACGGCAAGAAGAAGGTGGACGACGTATTCCTCCCGGGCACCGAGGAATACACCTTCGAGCGCTTTGTGGTGGGCGCCTCCAACAAGTTTGCCCATGCCGCCGCCCTGGCGGTGGCCGAGCAGCCCGCCCAGACCTACAACCCCCTGTTCATCTACGGCGAGTCCGGCCTGGGCAAGACCCACCTGCTCTACGCCATCGCCCACAAGATCCATCAGGCCCACCCCGATTACCGCATCGTTTATATCAAGGGTGACTCCTTTACCAACGAGCTGATCCAGGCCATCCGGGAGGGCCGCAACCCGGAGTTCCGGGAAAAGTACCGCTCCGCCGACGTGTTCCTCATGGACGACGTGCAGTTCATTGCCGGCCGTGAGTCCACCCAGGAGGAAATGTTCCACACCTTCAACACCCTGTACGAGGCCAAACGCCAGATCGTGTTCACCGCTGACCGCCCCCCAAAAGAGATGCTGCGGCTGGACGACCGGCTGCGTACCCGGTTCGAGTGGGGCCTGCCCGTGGACATCCAGCCCCCCGACTACGAAACCCGCGTGGCCATCATCAAAACCAAGGCCATCCGCCGGGGCATGAACCTGCCCGATCCCGTCCTCCAATATATCGCCGAGAACATCACCTCCAATGTGCGGCAGATCGAGGGCACCGTCAACAAGATCCTGGCCTTCCAGGAGCTGATGGGGGAGAGCGTGGACGTGGACACCGTCACCCGGGCCGTCCGGGATATGTTCAAGGACAAGGCGGAGTTCCTCCCCTCGCCGGAGATCATCATCGACGAGGTCAGCAAGTTCTACAACATCGACGAGGAGGCCCTCCGGGGCCAGGGCCGCACCAAGGACACCGCGCTGGCCCGGCAGATCGCCATGTACCAGATCCGCCGCATGACCAACCTGTCTCTGAAGGAGATCGGCAAGGAATTTGACAACCGGGACCACACCACCGTCATGCACTCCATTGACCGCATCGAGAAATTGACCAAGCAGAGCCCCGAAATTGCAGAAGTTATCAAGGACATCAACGCCAACATCAACGCCCGGTATGAATAAGCCTGAATTGCCTATGAATACTCCTGCATAAATATGAATGAAACTGGATTTCGACTGGTAATTCGGTTTCCAGACCGCTTTCCACATTTCCACCCTCTTTCGGGGAGATGTGGAAAAGGGAATGTGGAAAACTTTTTTGCTCTTTTTCCCCTGTGGAAACCCCCTCTTTTTTGTCCACACCCCCTGTGGACGAGCCAAACCATGGGCCTCAAGGAGTTTCGCCACTTTTCCACAATGTTTTCCCCTACGACTTACTATTACGAACTATATCCCTCCTCTCTCCGGAGGAGCGCGAGAGATCCCGGGGAGCCCCTTCTCTCCCCACGAAACGGAGGACCGAACAAATATGAAATTTTCCTGCGAAAAAGCACTGCTGCAATCCGCCATCTCCACCGCCTCCCGTGCCGTTTCCCCCAAGAGCTCCATTCCTGCTCTGGAAGGCATCCTGCTGGAGGCCGGACAGGAGCTGCGGCTCACCGGCTACAATCTGGACACCGGCATCCGCACCATTGTCCCTGCCGACATCAGCGAGACCGGCACCCTGGTGCTGGCCGCCCGGCTCTTCGGCGAGATCATTCGGAAGCTGCCTGACGACATCGTCACCTTCCAGACCGACAACTATATGGTCCACATCACCTGTGGACCCAGCGAGTTCAACATTCTGGGCACCGATCCCGAGGAATTCCCCGAGCTGCCCACGGTGGAATATCAGAACTCCCTCACCCTGTCCCAGTCCAAGCTGAAAGCCATGATCTCCCAGACCATTTTCGCCGTCAGCGACAACGAGAGCCGCCCGGTCCACACCGGCTCCCTCTTTGAGGCCGACGAAAACGGCCTCACCGTGGTGTCGGTGGACGGCTTCCGGCTGGCCCTCCGCCACGAGGCCATTGACAAAAAGGACGGCGCCCCGGAATTCTCCTTTGTTGTCCCCGGTTCCGCCCTGTCCGAGGTGGAAAAAATCTGCACCGACTGCGACGAGCCGGTGTCGGTGACTCAGGGCGCCCGGCACGTCATGTTCAAGGCCGGCTCCACCATGCTGGTGACCCGCCGGCTGGAGGGTGAGTTTTTGGCCTACCGCCAGGCCATCCCCCGCAGCAACGACATCTGCCTGGAGGGCGAGACCCGGGCGCTGCTCTCCTCCATCGAGCGCGTCTCCCTCATCATCACCGAGAAGCTGAAATGTCCCCTGCGGTGCGTGTTTGAGGACGGTTTGATGAAGATTTCCACCAAAACCGCCATCGGCGACGCCTATGACCAGTGCCCCGTCACCGGCGACGGCAAGGGTCTGGAGATCGGCTTCAACAACAAGTACCTAATGGATGCCCTGAAAGCCGCCCCCGCGGACAAGGTGCGGCTGGAGCTGTCCACCAGCGTGTCCCCCTGCGTCATCCTGCCCACCGAGGGGGAGGAAAATTTCCTGTATATGGTACTGCCCGTCCGCCTGAAGGCCGGGGAATAAATTGGGCACAGAGGTTCTGAAAGAAAGGAAAAACACCTTGGAACTGCATCCTTACCTGCACAAGGTTCAATTTTATGAGACCGACGGCATGAGCATCGTCCACCATGGAAATTATATCCTTTGGATGGAGGAGGCCCGTACCGACTTTATGGACCAGATCGGCTGGAGCTACCACCATGCGGTGGATGCGGGCATCGACTTTGCCGTCACCGACGTCAGCTGTAAGTACCGCTCCATGACCCGGTTCGGGGAGACGGTAGCCATCCATATGGCGGTGGAGTCCCTGTCTCCCGCCAAAATGCAGCTGTCCTACAGGATGGTCAACGCCGACACCGGGGAGCTGCGGGCGGAGGGCGCCTCCGGCCACTTCTTCTATGACCGGGCCAAGGCCCGGCCGGTGGCCCTGAAAAAGGCCCTGCCTGAACTGTGGGAACTGCTGCGATCCCTGCACGAAGAAGGGAGAAATTCGGAAGTATGAAGACCATTCAGTCCAAAATCACAACGGAATTTATCAAATTGGAATCCCTGCTGAAATTTGAGGGTCTGGTGGAGACCGGCGGGGAGGCCAAGGAGCGCATTCAGGACGGAGAGGTCCAGGTCAACGGCGAGGTGTGCACCATGCGGGGCAAGAAGCTGCGCCCCGGCGACGTGGTCACCCTGGACGACCTGCGCGTGGAAGTTTTATGATCGTAAAGTCGGTCTGCCTGGACTTTTTTCGCAATTATCTCCACTTTGAGGGCAGCTTTTCTCCCAACGTCAATGTGATTTGGGGGGAGAATGCCCAGGGCAAGACCAACCTGCTGGAGGGCATCGCCTACCTGTCCACCGCCTCCTCCCACCGGGCCCGGTACGACCGGGAGCTGATCCAGATGGGGGTGGACCACGCCTTTGTAAAGGCGGAGGTCTTTTCCCGGGGGCGGGACTTCACCCTGGAGGCCAAGCTGGGCCGGGGAGTGCGGCGGCAGCTCTTTTCCAACGGCGTGAAATTAAAAACCGCCGGGGAGCTGGCGGGGGTGCTCAACACGGTGCTGTTCTGCCCGGAGGATCTGTGGCTCATCCGGGAGGGGGCCGCGGTGCGCCGCCGGTTTCTGGACGACTGCATCTGCCAGCTGCGGCCCAGATATGCCGAGGCGCTGGCGGAATACCGGCGTCTTTACGAACATAAGACCCGGATTTTGCGGGACTGGGAGGAGCATCCCTCGCTGCTGGACACCCTGGACGAGTTCAATCTGCGCATGGCTCAGACCGGGGCCATGCTCATCCACTACCGGGCCTACTTCATCAAGCGGCTCCAGGAGGTGACGCCCCCCATCCATCGGGATTTCTCCGGGGGACGGGAGGAGCTGGGGCTGGGCTACCAGACGGTAAGCACCATTGAAGATCCCCTGGCCCCCACCCGCACCCTGCTGGAGCAGCTGCTGAAACATCAGGATTCCCACCGGAAGGCGGAGCTGGAGGCCCGGCAGTGCCTGTCGGGGCCCCATAAGGACGACTTGATCGTGGAACTGGACGGGGTGAGCGCCAAAACCTTCGCCTCCCAGGGCCAGACCAGGACGGCGGCATTGTCCCTCAAGCTGGCTTCCCGGGAAATTTTCTTCCAGGAGACAGGGGAGTGGCCGGTGCTGCTGCTGGACGACGTACTGTCCGAGCTGGACCATAAACGGCAGGAATTTGTCCTCAAACGCATCAACGGGGGCCAGGTGTTCATCACCTGCTGCGAGGAAATGAGCCTGGACCGATTGGGAGAAGGGCGGACCTTCCATATTCACAATGGAACTTTGGTGTGATGAACACCTGGTTCGGCGCTTGCGCCGTACAAGCATTTGTCCGAAGGACAAATCTTGCCGCAGGGGCAATTCATTTGCCCCGAGGATGTGAAAATATGGGGTCCCCACAAAAGGCGGGCCTTTTGTGGGGGTTTATCACTTGTTGTGAAGAAATGAGCCTGGACCGGCTGGGGGAGGGCAAGACCTTCCACATTCACAACGGCGTACTGGTGGGATGACAAACCGGCCCATGATACAGATCAGATTCAGGAGAACACTATGATACTTTTGATCCTTGCCCTGGTCCCCCTGGTGGGGGGCTTCCTGCTGGAATTTCTGGTGTGCCAGTTCACCCGGAAGGGAAGCAGGCTGTGGAAGCTGATCCCACCGGCGGCTGCCGTTCTGGTAACGGCCGCCATTGTGGTCCACCGGCTCAACCTGTGGGAGGCGGATACCTCCCCGGTGACCCAGCTGCTCTTCATTCCCGGCCTGCCCGCCCTGGGCTTTTTTGTAGGGCTCTTTCTGGGCTGGAAGCTGTACCGCTGGCTGTGGCGGCCCAAAATCGTCCGGGACAAGAAGGAGGGCAAGTAGATGTATCTGCACATCGGTCAGAGCGTGGTGGTACCCTTTGGAGATGTGGTGGGCCTCTTCGATCTGGACAACACCTCCTCCTCCCACCTGACCCGGTCTTTTCTGGAGCGGGCCGAGAAGGAGGGGCGGCTGGTCAACGTGTCCGACGATCTGCCCCGCTCTTTTGTGCTGTGCGCCCGGCGGGAGGGGCTGCCGGTGGTCTACCTGTGCCAGCTCTCCGCCGCCACCCTGCTGCGCCGGGCGGAGAACAACAGTTTTGAATAAAAAATTGAGGGTATGGCCGCTCTCACAGAGCCATACCCAACCTATGGTGAATCTAGCGGAGGTTATTATGTCTGACGAGTTAGAATTGGAACTGAACACCACCCAGGTGGAGCATGAATACGGCGGCTCCGAGATCCAGGTGCTGGAGGGTCTGGAGGCCGTCCGCAAGCGCCCCGGTATGTATATCGGCTCCACCAGCGAGTCCGGCCTGCATCACCTGGTGTACGAGATCGTGGACAACTCCATCGACGAAGCCCTGGCGGGCTACTGTGATGAGATCACCGTCTCCATCGGAGAGGGCGACATCATCACGGTAGTGGACAACGGCCGCGGTATCCCCGTGGACATCCAGCCCCAGACCGGCCTGCCCGCCCTGGAGGTGGTGTTCACCATCCTCCACGCCGGCGGCAAGTTCGGCGGCGGCGGCTACAAGGTGTCCGGCGGCCTCCACGGCGTGGGCGCCAGCGTGGTCAACGCCCTGTCCGAGTGGCTGGAGGTCCGGGTCCACAAGGAGGGCAAGATCTACGAGATGAAGTTCTCCCGGGGCAAGGTGACCCAGCCCATGCAGGTGGTGGGCGACACCGACCGCCACGGCACCGAGGTGGTGTTCAAACCTGATCCCGAGATGTTTGAGGTCACCGAGTACAACTACGAGACCCTCCACACCCGGATGCGGGAGGAGGCCTTCCTCAACGCCGGCCTGAAGATCCACACCATCGACAACCGCCCCGGCAGGGAGCAGAGCGACACCATGCACTACGCCGGCGGCATCCGGGAGTTCGTGTCCTACATCAACCGCTCCAAGGACCCCATCCACCCCGACGTGATCTATGTGGCGGGGCAGAGAGAGGACTCCATGGCGGAGGTGGCCTTCCAGTACAACGACGGCTACAACGAGACCATCGTCTCCTTCGCCAACAACGTCCACACCCCCGAGGGCGGTATGCATGAGGAGGGCTTTAAGCGGGCCCTCACCACTGTGCTCAACAACTACGGCAAAAAAATGAAGATCCTCAAGGACGAGGACAAGGTGTCCGGCGAGGACTGCCGTGAGGGCATCGCCTGCGTCATCTCCGTCAAGCTTACCGAGGCCCAGTTTGAGGGCCAGACCAAGGCCAAGCTGGGCAACGCCTCCATCCGTACTCTGGTGAACAACATCGTCACCGAGAAGCTGTCCGAGTACCTGGAGGAGAACCCCGCCGTGGGCAAGGCCATTCTGGAGAAAGCCCTCATGGCCAACCGGGCCCGTGAGGCCGCCCGCAAGGCCAGAGAGTCCATCCGCCGCAAGACCGCCCTGGGCGGCGCCGCCATGCCCGACAAGCTGCGGGACTGCAACGAGGTCAACCCTGAGCTCACCGAGCTGTACATCGTGGAGGGCGACTCCGCAGGCGGCTCGGCCACCCAGGGCCGGGACAGCCGGTTCCAGGCCATCCTCCCCCTGTGGGGCAAGATGCTCAACGTGGAGAAGGCCCGGGCCGACAAGGTGTACGGCAACGACAAGCTGACCCCCGTTATCACCGCCCTGGGCGCCGGCATCGGGGACGACTTCGACCTGGAGAAGCTGCGCTACCACAAGATCATCATCATGGCCGATGCCGACGTGGACGGCTCCCACATCCGCACCCTGCTGCTGACCTTCTTCTTCCGCTTTATGCGGCCCCTCATCGAGCACGGCTACGTCTATGCCGCCGTGCCTCCGCTGTACAAGCTGACCCGGGGCAAGACCACCCGGGTGGCCTTCTCCGACGAGGAGCGGGACCAGGTGTCCGCCGAGCTGCGGGGCGACAACCCCAACGCCAAGGTGGATATCTCCCGGTATAAGGGCCTGGGCGAGATGAACCCCCATGAGCTGTGGGAGACCACCATGGACCCGGAGCGGCGCACCCTCAAGCGCATCGAGCTGGACGACGCCGTTTTGGCCGACCAGACCTTCACCGTCCTCATGGGCGAGAAGGTGGAGCCCCGGAAGGAGTTCATCGAGCGCAACGCCAAGTACGCGGTGAATTTGGACTATTAAGGGATTGTATTCCATATTACCTTCCCCCCACAGGGGGGAAGGTGGCCCGCAGGGCCGGATGAGGGGGCCCACGATGGAAAGAACCCCTCATCAGTCAGCCTGCGGCTGACAGCTTCCCCCCACAGGGGGGAAGCTTGTACGGAACAGATTCCCTATCATGAAGATTGAGAGGCAACAGCATGAGCAAAAAGCCACAGTACGATCCGGAGGAGATCCGGTACCCGGACCAGACCATCGTTACCGCGCCCCTGGTGCATGAGATGGAACAGTCCTATATCGAGTACGCCATGAGCGTCATCAAGGGCCGCGCCCTGCCCGACGTGCGGGACGGCCTGAAGCCCGTCCACCGGCGCATCCTGTACGCCCTGTATGAGGACAACCTGACCGCTGACAAGCCCTTTAAGAAATCCGCCACCTGCGTGGGCGATGTGCTGGGCCGCTACCACCCCCACGGCGACCAGTCCGTATACGACGCCCTGGTCCGTCTGGCCCAGGATTTCTCCATGCGCTATCCCCTGGTGGACGGCCACGGCAACTTCGGTTCCATCGATGGCGACCCCCCGGCCGCCTACCGTTACACCGAGGCCCGGATGTCCAAGATCTCCGACGAGATGCTCCGGGACATTGAGAAGGACACGGTAAACTGGGACCCCAACTTTGACGAGTCCCGCAAGGAGCCCCGTGTGCTCCCTTCCCGGTTCCCCAACCTGCTGGTCAACGGCTCCGCGGGTATCGCCGTGGGTATGGCCACCAACATCCCGCCCCATAACCTGCGGGAGGTCATCAACGCCGCCATCTGCGTGCTGGACAATCCGGAGGCCACCCTGGCCGACCTGATGGAGCACGTGAAGGGCCCCGATTTCCCCACCAAGGGTATCATCATGGGCCGCTCCGGCATCCGTGCCGCCTACGCCACCGGCCGTGGCCGGGTGTGCGTCCGGGCTCGCACCGAGTTTGAGGAGTTCGGCCAGAACCGTACCCGCATCATCGTCACCGAGATCCCCTACCAGGTCAACAAGCGCCAGCTCATCAAGAACATGGCCGACCAGGTGGAGGACAAGCGTCTGGAGGGCATCTCCGACATCCGGGACGAGTCCGACCGCAACGGTATGCGGGTAGTCATTGAGCTCAAGCGGGACGCCAACCCCCAGGTGGTGCTCAACCGCCTGTTTGCCCAGACCCAGCTGCAAACCACCTTCGCCATCAATATGCTGGCCCTGGTGGACGACCAGTCCCAGCCCAGAATCCTGTCCCTGCGGCACATCCTGGACGAGTACATCGCCTTCCAGGAGGAGATCATCGTCCGCCGCACCAAGTACGACCTGAAGAAGGCCCAGGAGCGGGCCCACCTGCTGGAGGGTCTGCTCATTGCTCAGGACAACATCGACGAGGTCATCCGCATCATCCGCTCCAGTTACGACAACGCCAGGGAGAACCTGATGAACCGGTTCGGCCTGGACGATGTGCAGGCCCAGGCCATCCTGGATATGCGCCTGAAAGCCCTCCAGGGCCTGGACCGGGAGAAGCTGGAGGCCGAGTACAAGGAGCTGGAGGAGCGCATTGCCTACTTCAACGAGCTGCTCTCCAGCGAGGAGAAGATCCGGGGCGTGCTGAAGGACGAGCTCACTGCCATCCGGGACAAGTACGGCGACGACCGCGTCACCGAGATCCAGGATGTGGAGGACGAGATCGACATCGAGGACCTCATCGAGGAGGAGGAGTGCGTGTTTACCCTCACCGCCGGGGGCTACATCAAGCGCACCCCCGCCTCTACCTACCGGGCCCAGCGCCGGGGCGGCAAGGGCATCACTGCCATGGCCACCAAGGAGGAGGACTATGTGGATACGGTGTTTACCGCCTCCACCCACGACTATATCCTCTTCTTCACCAATAAGGGCCGGGTCCACCGGAAGAAGGGCTACCAAATCCCCGAGGCGGGCCGCACCGCCAAGGGCACCAACCTGGTGAACGTGCTGCCCATCGAGCAGGACGAGAAGGTCACCGCCATGATCCACCTCAGGGAGTTCCCCGAGGACCGGTATCTGGTGATGGTCACCCGGACCGGTACCGTGAAGCGCATCCAGCTCTCCTCGATCCACACCGCCCGCAAGGCGGGTATCCGGGCCATCACCCTGGAGGAGGGAGACGAGCTTATCACCGTCCGGGAGACCGACGGGGAGCAGGCCATCCTCATTGTCACCCACGATGGTATGGCCATCTGCTTCAAGGAGACCGACGTGCGCTGCATGGGCCGCGATGCCTGCGGCGTCCGGGGCATCAGCCTGCGGGAGGGCGACTTCGTGGTAGGCGCCGCCCGGGCCAAGTACGACCATCAGGTGCTGATGATCACCGAGAACGGCTACGGCAAGCGCACCGAGATGGACGAGTATATCCGGGCCGATGGTCCCCAGAAGCGAGGCGGCTACGGCCTGAAGGGCTACAACGTCACTGAAAAGACCGGCCCCGTGGTGGGGGTCAAGGTGGTCAACGACAACGACGACGTGCTGGTCATCAACGATGCCGGCGTCATCATCCGTATGGCGGTGTCCGGCATCTCCACCTACGGCCGCACCGCCCAGGGCGTTAAGATCATGAACCTGGAGGAGGGCGTAAAGGTCATCTCCTTCGCCCGTACCGACCACGAGGAAGAAGAGGAGGACACCGGCGCCACCGAAGGGGAGGAATAAGCCATGTCCAGAAAAAGGGTCACTTACCGTCCCAGTAAGCCCGGCTCGGTGGCGGGGGGCGTGGTGGGCTGCGTCTTTGTGCTCATCGGCCTGTTTGTCGTCATTCCCCAGTTTGCCATGGTGGGGGGCTTTGGCCTCATCTTCGGCATCTTTTGGACCATCCTTGCCGCTGTCATCGCCGGTACCAACTTCTATTCTGCCTTCGGCAAGAAGTATATCGGCCCCGAGATCCACATCGAGGAGGAGGGGGCGTCGGTGGACGACCCCAAGGGCACCCCGGAGCAGCGGCTGGAGCAGCTCCAGTCCCTCTATGACCGGCGGCTCATCACCAAAGAGGAATATGAGCAGAAGCGGCAGGAGATTTTGAAGGAGCTGTAAGAGTTATATACCGCTTAACCTTCCCCCCCGAGGGGGGAAGGTGGCCCGCAGGGCCGGATGAGGGGATGCACGAGAGAAGGTCCCCCTCATCAGTCTCGCTGCGCTCGCCAGCTTCCCCCCAGTGGGGGGAAGCTCTGTACCGCTTAACCTTCCCCCCTGAGGGGGGGGAAGGTGGCCCGCAGGGCCGGATGAGGGGATGCACGAGAGAAGGTCCCCCTCATCAGTCTCGCTGCGCTCGCCAGCTTCCCCCCAGTGGGGGGAAGCTCTGTACCGCTTAACCTTCCCCCCTGAGGGGGGGGAAGGTGGCCCGCAGGGCCGGATGAGGGGATGCACGAGAGAAGGTCCCCCTCATCAGTCTCGCTGCGCTCGCCAGCTTCCCCCCAGTGGGGGGGAAGCTTTGTACCGCTTAACCT